>DAOTNL010000009.1:0-26675 GCA_035450765.1 Kiritimatiellia bacterium
AGCCGCTGCCGCGCCAGCCGAAGAATTCATAGGGCGTGTGCTTGCCCGCGTCGAGGCGCAGGCCGTCGTAGTCCATCGCGTTGCCGAGCCAGGCGATCCAGCGGTAGAGCATCTGGGCGGCGTTCTCGTTGGTGTAGGCGTAGGGGTAGCGGTCGTACTGGCCGACGTGGCGCACGTAGGAGGTGCCGTCGACGAAATTGAAGCTCTGGCCGTCGGAGTCGGTCTTCTGGCCGGTGAAGCGCTTGGGATCGGGATTGAGCGGATGGTCTTCGGTGCGGATGTCGATGAGGTTGGCGAGGTCGGACCACATCGTGGCGCCGTAGCCTTCGTGGTGGTACCACCAGTTCATGCGCGGCGCGCGCTTGAAGTTGAGCGTGTTGGCGTAGCCTTCCTGCCAGCCCACGTGGAAGTCGGTCGCCGCCATGCCGGGATATTCGCGGAAGTCGGGCCCGTTGCCGTTGTGGTTCATCACGATGTCGGGGATGATCTTGATGCCGAGCCGGTGGGCGTTGTCCACCATGGCGCGCAGCGAGCCGCGCGTGCCGTAGCGCGTGGCCAGCGTGCCGCGCTGGGGCACGTCGCCGAGATCGAAACGGTCGTAGAGATTGTAGCCGACGTTGGCCCACTTCACGCTCGTGCCGACGGGCCCCTTGGTCGGCGGTGGAATCCAGAAACTGTCGTAGCCGATTTCGGCCACCTTCGGCAGCTTCTGGTACATCTCGTCCCAATCGCTCTCGAACCATTGGAGGAGCACTTCCGCCTGGGCGACGCCGGCGAGCGCGAGCAGGGTGGACACCGTCAAAGTGCGAACGAGGGTGGCGGCAGATTTCATGGACACACTCCTTAGGGGCAAGTTGAACCGGACGGCCTTCCGTGGGCGAAAACCTACGCTATAAATCTGATTGAAACAAAAGCGCGCGGTCAAGTAAAGCGTTTTTTGTCTGCGGCGCGAAAAAAGTGAAGCGTTTTTATCCGGCCGGGGCCGGGGGCGGCTTCGGAAAAGCAAGAGAGCGGGCGTTTCCGCCCGCTCCCCGAGTCCCGTTGAAACGGCGACTCAGTCCTGCGCCGGCGCTTCTTCGGGGGCCCCGGCGTCGGCCGGAGGGGCGTCTTCTTCGCTTTCGCTCGCGGCGGGATCGGCGACGACGGCCGCGGCGGGGGCCGGCAACGGGAACGGGTCATTTCCGTGTGCGCGTCGTGCCTTCAACTCTTTGATCTTTTCGCTGGCGGCCGCGATATCGGCCAAGCTGAACCGGATGCGGGTCATGATGCCGTCGAAGACGTAGGAACAGGTTTCGAGATTGCCCGCGGTGGCCGGCACCTGCTGCGCGCGCTGGCCGCCGTCGGCGGCATCGGCCAATTCCAGATAGGCCCGCAAGACGTCGAAAAGCGCCACGTGCGCCGTATCCACGAGCCGGGCGTCCGGCTCCGGATAGAGGGCTTGCCAGGCCGGCCGGGCCGTCAACGGCGCGGCGTCGCCGGCCAGCGCCCGGTCCACGAGCGTGTCGGTCAGCGCGGCATCGCCGACCGTCGCCAGCAGGCCGCCGGGCACCCAGGCCAGTTCGATCGCGAACTTCGTCGGAACGGCCGCCGGCCAAAGCGCCGCCATCTCGCCGTCGAGCCGGAAGGCATAGGTCAGCCGATCGACGGCGATTCCGCGGAACTCGCGCGGCTCGCCCAGGGCCAGTTCGATCCGGAAGGGGAGTTCTTCGCCGGATTCCGCCAGGACGGACGCCATTTCGTTGGCGCCGCGGACCAGTTCCGGCAACAAGCCGCGGACGGCGGCGGCATCCTTGAGCGCGGCGTACTGGACAAGACGCAGCGGGGCTTCTTTCGTCGGCGGCAGCAAGGCGAAGCCGACGTCGCCGGCCAGCTGGGCATAGGCGGCCTTTTCGCTCTCCACGTACGGCCGGAACGCGGCGGGATCGGCGCCGGCCGGCAAGAGTTCCAGCATCTTTTCCGAGAACCGGAAATAGGCCTGCAGCGCTTCCCGCAAATCGCCCAGATTCAGGATTTCGACGGCCAGCGCCTCCGGCAGGGCGACGACGTTCGCGGCGGCGGCCGGCGGCCGGACAGTGGCGACCCAGCGGGAGAAAGCGGTCTCGGGCACCGGGGCGACGCGCACGTGGAGATTCAACTTGCCGTCGGCTACGCCGAGTCCCAGCGTGCATTCCCGGATCTGCCGCGCGGCGGCCAGATAAGCCTGGGCATAGAGGGCCCCCATGGCCGCGGCCTGGGCGGGCAACTCGGGATCCTTGAAGGCGCCGCTCATCCGTTCGGCTATTTGCGGGCCGAACGCTTCCGCGAGCGCGGCGGGCCGGATCTGGAGGGCGACGTCGCCTTCCGCCGGCAGAATGGGGGGCAGGCTCGGGCGGAGCGCTTCGGCCCGGCGGACGTCGTCCACGTTGCCGGCTGCAACCAGCGTCGCGCCGCGTGTCAGAAAATAGACGTCCGGCACCGGGACGAAGACGCCCGGCGGCGCAATGAAATGCTGAATCCCGTCGGCGGTTTCGGTTTCGTTTTTCCAGCCATTCTGGCCGAGAGAGGCGAAATAATCCGCGCCTTCGTTTTCCACGGGCAGCAGCACCGCCCAGCCTCCGCGGGGCCGGTCGGACCGGAACGCCACGGCCCGGACCGTGCTCTCCGGAGGCAGGCCCAGGCCCGGCATCGTGCCCAGCGCGCCGTAGAGTCCGAGAGAGATCGTTTCTTTGGGAACCGGCTGGCCGGCCGCCTGGCTCAGCTCGAAGCCGGCGGCGGCCAAGGCGTCCAGGCCGCGGATTTCCAGCAGGGCCAGCACGGCGGGCGTTTCCTCCGCCGCCGTTGCGGGCGCCAGCCCGGCGCCGAGAAGCAGGATGGACGAGAGCAGACCAAGGATGCGTTTCACGTGTGTTCCTCCGCGGGGTTGGGACCGGATGGCCATTTGCCAAAACTATAGGCGGGAGAAGCCCGCCGGGAAAGAAAATCCTCAACGAATCAAAAAGACGCTTGCAATCTGAACGAAAGTTCAGTTTATTGGAAGATAGAAGAACAACCCGCCCTCGGGAGGAGCCTGCCATGCCCCGCGACATCCAACTAGCCGAAAAAGTCCGCCTGTTGCGCCAGTTCTGGCGCCAGGAACGCCGCGCCCCCACCTATTCCGAAATGCTCGACCTGTTCGACTACCGGTCGAAGAACGCCGTCTTCGGCCTGCTGGACCGGCTGGAAGAGACCGGCTACGTCGCCAAGGACGCCAACGGGCGCATCGCGCTGCTGCCCAAGCTGACGGGCACCGTCCGCCTCCTTGGATCGATCGCCGCCGGTTTCCCCACCCAGGAAGAAGAGCAGGAAACCGAGGCCGTCACCCTCGACGAATACCTCGTCAAGGACCCCGACCACAGCTACATGCTGACCGTGCGCGGCGACTCGATGATCGACGCCGGCATCCTGCCGGGCGACGTCGTCCTGGTGGAAAAAGGGCCCCGGCCGAAGCAGAACGACGTCGTCGTCGCCTGCGTGGACGGCGAATGGACCCTGAAATACTACGTGCGCGACGCCGCCGGCGTGCGCCTCGAGCCGGCCAACCGCAAGTACAAGTTCATCCGGCCGCAGCGTTCGCTCGAAATCGGCGGCGTCGTCCGCGCCGTCATCCGCAAATACTGAGCCCCGGAAAAAGCGGCGACTTGGGCCCAAACGCCCTACCTTCGTGGAACCGCAGGATCGGGCGCGTTGGCCCAACACGCCGGGCTGTTCGCCCCCGGGCCCCCACGGGATTGTCCCGTGGGTGAATCAGTTCGAACCGACCGAGAAAGCGCGCCCGCGCCGCCGGTTCCGCGGTCCCGCCCGCGGCGAATTCCGGGCTTGCTTTGGAGGCTTTCAACGGGGTACTTTCCTCCGCATCATGCTGGACATGCGTCCATTCCGCCGACGAGGGCGGAACGGCCGCGGCGATTGAAGGAGCAGCCCCTTGACTTCGAACGACGACTATATCCTGGAGATCCTGGAAAACGTGGGGCTGATTTCGCGGGAACAGGCGGTGGCCGCCCGCCAGATCGCTGCCCAGGACGACGAACCCGTCATGGACGTCCTCGCCCGCGAAGGCGCGGTGTCCAAGCTCGACATGCTCAAGGCCTTGGCCGGCCAGTTCGGCATGGAAACGATCACCCTGACGGGCCTCGACATTCCCCGCGAAGTCCTCGACATGGTCCCCGGCGACGTCGCCCAGCGCTACAAGGTCGTCCCGGTCTTCAAGCACGAAAGCGTCCTGACCGTCGCCCTGGGCGATCCGCTGGACGTCGACACCCTCGACGGCCTGCGCTACGTGCTGAAGTGCAACGTCGAAGGCGTGGTGGCCCCGCCCGAAGAGATCGAAAAGGCCATCGCCAACTACTACGGCCGCGCGACCGGCGCCGTCGAAGGCATGCTGCAGGAAATCACCGAAGGCACCTTGGCGCTGCCCGAAGACGTCAAGAAGCAGCTGGTGGGGGACGAGAACGTCACCGAATCCGACGCGCCGATCATCAAGCTGGTCAGCTTGATCATCATGGAGGCGTTCCGCAGCCGCGCGTCCGACATCCACTTGGAACCCATGCCCAAGAAGTTCCGCGTGCGCTACCGCATCGACGGCGTGCTGCACGAGGTGGACAGCCCCCCGAAGCGCCTGCAGTCGGCCATCATCAGCCGCGTGAAGATCATGGCCAACATGAGCATCGCCGAAAAGCGCGTGCCCCAGGACGGCCGCATCCAGATCAACGTCATGGGGCGCGACCTCGACTTGCGCGTGTCGTCCATCCCCACGAACCACGGCGAGAGCATCGTCATGCGCATCCTGGACAAGGGCGGCATCGCCCTCGGCCTGCCGCAGCTGGGCTTCTTCTCAGACGACCAGCAGATCTTCGAGCGCCTGATCACGCTGTCGGACGGCATCATCCTGGTGACGGGCCCGACGGGTTCGGGCAAAACGACGACGCTCTACGCCTGCCTCAACACCATCAACAAGCCGGACCGCAAGATCATCACCGTGGAAGACCCGGTGGAATACCAGATGAGCGGCATCAACCAGGTGCAGGTGCGTTCGGACATCGGCATGACGTTCTCCGCGGCCCTGCGCGCCATCCTGCGCCAGGCCCCCAACATCATCATGATCGGCGAAATCCGCGACCTGGAAACGGCGGAAATCGCGGTGAACGCCTCGCTGACCGGCCATCTGGTGTTCAGCACGCTGCACACCAACGACGCGCCCAGCGCCGTCACCCGCATGATCGACATCGGCGTGAAGCCCTTCCTCGTGGCGTCGTCCACCCGCGCCATCATGGCCCAGCGCCTCGTGCGCAAGATCTGCGAGAAGTGCAAGGAACCCTACCAGCCGCAGGAGAACGAACTGCGCCTGCTGGGCCCCGCCGCCAAGCAGCTGGCCTCCGCCCAGCTGTTCCACGGCAAGGGCTGCGCCGATTGCCAGTTCACCGGCTACCGCGGCCGGCTCGGCATCTACGAGATCTTCCAGATCGACGACCAGGTCCGCCACCTGATCTTCGAACAGGTTTCCTCCACCGAGCTGCGCACCAAGGCGCGCGAGCTCGGCATGCGGACCCTGCGCGAGGACGGCCTGCGCAAGGTCGTCGCCGGCATCACCACCCTCGAAGAAGTCCTGCGGGTCACCATGGGAGACGCCAGCTGATGAGCACGCTCAAATCCTCCGAAATCCAGATGAACGACCTGCTCGACCTGGCCGTCGCCGAGGGGGCGTCCGACCTGCACTTGGCCGTGGGGCTGCCGCCCGTCATGCGCCTCCACGGCTCGCTGGCCCCGCTCGACGCCGAACCGCTGACGCCGGAAGACACGGACCGGCTCATGCGCAGCTTCACGCCGGAACAGCACGTCCGTTCGCTCGAGGAGCACGGCGGATCGGACTTCGGGTTCGGCTTCGGCGACCTGGCCCGCTTCCGCGTGAGCATCTTCCGCCAGAAGGGCCACGTCGGCATCGTCCTGCGCCAGATTCCCACCAAGATGCTGACGCTCGAGGAGATCGGCCTGCCCGCGCAGCTCAAGGACCTGCTGTTCAAGCCCCGCGGCCTGATCCTGGTGACGGGACCGACGGGATCGGGCAAGACGACGACGCTGGCGAGCATGCTCAACATCATCAACCAGGAGCGCGACTGCCACATCATCACGATCGAGGACCCGATCGAGTACTACCACTCGCACAAGAAGTCCGTGGTGACCCAGCGGGAAATCGGCGTGGACGTGCCGACGTTCAAGGAAGCGCTGCGCCGGGCGCTGCGCCAGGATCCCGACGTCATCCTCGTCGGCGAAATGCGCGACCTCGAAACCATGGAAGCGGCCATCACCGCCGCGGAAACGGGCCACCTGGTCTTCGCCACGCTGCACACGACCGGCGCCGCGCGCACCGTGGACCGCATCGTGGACGCGTTCCCGACCAACCAGCAGGAGCAGATCCGCACCCAGCTCTCCACGAGCATCGTGGCCGTGATCTCGCAGATCCTGATGCCCCGCAAGGACAAGCCCGGCCGCATCGCGGCGTTCGAAATCATGATCGCCACGCCGTCCATCCGCTCCCTGATCCGCGACAACAAGACGTTCCGCATCACGTCCGACCTGCAGACCGGCGCGAAATGGGGCATGCAGACCCTCGATTCGCACCTGATCGAACTGTGGCAGGGCGGCAAGATCGCCTACGAGGAGCTCGTGACCAAGGCGCAGGACACCGAAGAAGTCATGCAGCAAATCCGCGCCAAGCAACCATAGACAGGACATCGCCATGGCCGAATATTCCGACATGTTTCTGGAGGAGCTGGTCCGCACCGGCCTGATCGACGACGGCCAGGCCGCCGAGATCGTCGACGAGCACGAGCGCACCGGCAAGCCGACCAAGGACGTCGCCCAGGAAATGGGGCTCATCACCGAGGAGCAGGGGCTCAACCTGATCTCGCAGCTGATGGGCGCGGAACGGGTGGACCTCGAACACATGAGCGTGCCCGCCGAAACCCTCCAGGCGGTGCCCGGCAGCGTCGCGCGCATGTACAACGTGATGCCCGTCGCCGTCGACGCGTCGACCATCACGCTGGCCGTCGCCAACCTCGTCGGTCCCGAAACCAGCGACGAAATCCGCTTCGTGCTGACGAAGGACGTCCAGTTCATGGTCGCCTCGGCCGGCGAAATCGCCAACGCCATATCCCGCTACTACGGCTCCGAAGACGAATCCATGAAGGACATGCTCTCCAGCCTGGAGGGCGAGCTCGCGGACGCCGGCGACCTGCTCGAAAGCGGCGCCCGCGCCGACGACATCGCCTCGATGGAGGCCGCCGCCAATTCGCGCCCCGTGGTCCGCTTCGTCAACCTCGTGATCTACCAGGCCGTGCAGGACCGGGCCAGCGACATCCACTTCGAGCCCTTCGAGAACGAGTTCAAGATCCGCTACCGCGTGGACGGCGCCCTCTACGAGATGGCCCCGCCGCCGCGCCATCTCGCCCTGCCGGTCACGTCGCGGCTCAAGGTGATCTCGGGCCTCAACATCGCCGAGCGGCGCGTGCCGCAGGACGGCCGCATCCAGCTGCCCGTCGCCGGCCGCATGATCGACTTCCGCGTGTCCACCCTGCCGACCCAGTTCGGCGAAAGCGTCGTGCTCCGCGTGCTCGACCGCACCACCGTCTCCCTGGACCTGGAGAACATCGGCATGCCCGACGACGTCTACCAGTACTTCTGCGAGGACATCGACAAGCCCAACGGCATCGTCGTGGTGACCGGCCCGACGGGTTCCGGCAAGACGACCACCCTCTATTCCGCCCTGCGCCGGCTCAACACCATCGAGAACAAGCTGCTGACGGCCGAGGAACCGGTCGAATACGACATCGACGGCATCGTGCAGGTGCCCATCCACGAGGCCATCGGCGTCACCTTCGGCAAGGTGCTGCGCGCGTTCCTCCGCCAGGATCCCGACGTCATCATGGTCGGCGAAATCCGCGACATCGAGACCTCCGAAATCGCCATCCAGGCCTCGCTGACGGGCCACCTGGTGTTCAGCACCCTGCACACGAACGACGCCGCCGGCGCCGTGACCCGCCTGATCGACATGGGCGTGGAACCCTTCCTGATCGCTTCGACCCTCGAAGCCGTGCTCGGCCAGCGCCTCGTCCGCACCATCTGCACCAACTGCAAGACGGAGTACCAGCCGACGCCGGACATCCTCCAGCAGCTGGGCATGACCGAACAGCAGGTCGGCGGCCGGCCGTTCTACTACGGCGCGGGCTGCTCCTATTGCAACCAGACCGGCTACAAGGGCCGCCGCGGCATCTACGAATACCTGCGGGTCAAGGATCCCATCCGCGATCTGATCAACCAGCGCAAGCCGACCCTCGTCATCCGCGACAAGGCCGTGGAACTGGGCATGCGCACCCTGCGCGAAGACGGCATCCGGTGCATCCTCGACGGATACACCACGGTCGAAGAGGTCTTGAAGTACACCTGACGGAACGCGAAACCCCGACGGGACGAACACAGGAAGGAAACCCACCATGGCGCGGTTCAAATTCACGGCATTGGATTCCAAAGGCAAGGAAGTGCACGGCGAGATCGACGCCGACACCCAGGCGCAGGCCGTCGCCCGCATCCGGGAAAAGCAGTATTTCCCGACCAAGGTCGAGGAACTGGCCGCCGGCGCCGCCGCGCCCGCCAAGAAGGGCGCGGCCAAGAAGGGCGCCATGCAGATGGAGATCAAGCTGCCCAAGTTCCTCCAGGGCGGCGTCAAGGCCAAGCAGCTGACGACCTTCACCCGCCAGATGTCCACCCTCGTCAACGCCGGCCTGCCGCTGATGCGCGCCCTGCGCGTGCTGCAGCGCCAGGAAAAGAACGCCGCCCTGCGCGACGCCGTCTCCCAGATGGCCGAGAGCATCGAGTCCGGCAGCACCTTCGCCGAAGCGCTCGCGGCGCATCCGAAGATCTTCGACCGCCTGTTCGTCAACATGGTCAAGGCCGGCGAAATCGGCGGCGTGCTCGACGTCGTGCTCGCGCGCCTCGCCGAATTCCAGGAAAAGGCCGAAAAGATCAAGGGCAAGGTCAAGAGCGCCATGACCTATCCGATCGTCGTGCTCGTCATGGCCCTGTCCATCCTCGGCTTCCTGATGACCTACATCGTGCCCAAGTTCGCCGACATCTTCGGCGACCTGATGGGCGGCAAGGGCATGCCCGCGCTGACCCAGTTCGTCATGAACGCCAGCGACACGATGGTCAACCGGTTCCCGGTGGTGCTGATCGTCATCGTGGTGATCGTCGTCGTCCTCAAGCTGCTGGCCAAGACCGAAAAGGGCCGCCTGGGCATCGACCAGTTCAAGCTGCACGCGCCGGTGTTCGGCACGCTGATCAGCAAGAACTCGATCTCCCGCTTCACCCGCACGCTCGGCACGCTGATGTCCGCCGGCGTGCCCGTCCTGCAGGCGCTCAACATCGTCAAGGAAACCGTCGGCAACGAGGTCATCGCCAAGGCCGTCACCACCATCCACGACGCCGTGAAGGAAGGCGAAAACATGGCGCCGCCGATCGCCTCCTCGAAGGTCTTCCCGCCGATGGTCGTCAGCATGGTGGAAGTGGGCGAGGAAACCGGCGCGCTGCCCGACATGCTCATGAAGATCGCCGATTCCTACGACGACGACGTGGACAACGCCGTCGCCGCCATGACGTCGATCATCGAGCCCCTGCTGATCATCTTCCTGGCCCTGGTCGTCGGCACGATCGTCATCGCGCTGTTCATGCCGCTGGTCTCGATCATCGGCGGTCTCAGCGGGTAGCCCCGCGGCGTTTTCCGCGCGCCCGGCTTCGGCCGGGCGCTTTTTTGCGCGCCGGCGAAAACAAGGCTTGATCCGCCGCGGGCCGGACGGTACAAAGCGGGCCGTTTCAGGTGCTGGAGGTCAACGATGTCGACGAGCGAAATGCGATTCACGCGCGCCCATTGCTGGGTTCGCCTCGAGGGGGGGGTGGCGGTCGTGGGGATGACCGACTATGCCCAGGAACAGATGTCGGAACTGACGTTCGTCGAACTGCCCGAAGTGGGGGAAGAGGTCGATGCGGAAGACGAAGTCGCCGTGGTCGAATCGGTCAAGGCCGCCAACGACGTCTTTGCGCCCGTCGCCGGCACCGTCGTCGCGGTCAACGAAGCCCTGCTCGAACAGCCGGAACTGGTCAACCAGGATCCTTTCGGCAAAGGCTGGCTGTTCAAGCTGAAGCCCGCCGATCCGGCCGATCTCGACGATCTGCTCGACGCGGACGCCTACGAAGCGCAGCTGCCGCTCGACGACGACGAATAGCCTGGCGCGCGGCCGGCGGCGGCCGCAGGAGGCGTCCCGAGCGGTGGAAACCCGGCTGTCCCATTTCACGACCTTCCGCCTCGGTGGCCCCTGCCGCGAACTCGCGACGGTCGCCGATGCC
This sequence comes from Kiritimatiellia bacterium, assembly GCA_035450765.1. Classification (GTDB taxonomy): domain Bacteria; phylum Verrucomicrobiota; class Kiritimatiellia; order CAIQIC01; family Lenti-01; genus Lenti-01. Next base: position 10,411 of record DAOTNL010000009.1, read on the forward strand.
GCGGCCGCGGCCGACGTCCTCCGGGCCTGGAACGCCGCCGGGCGCCCGTGGCGCGTCATGGGCGGCGGCTCGAACCTGCTCGTGGCCGACGCCGGCATTCCCGAATGCGTGCTGCGCTATTCCGCGGACAAGCCGGATTGCCGCCTGGCCGCCGACGGAACGATCGAGACCTCCGCCGCGACGCCGCTGGACGCGCTGGCGGAATTCGCCGCGGAAACCGGCCGGGGCGGGGTGGGGTTCGCGTCCGGCATCCCGGGCACGGTCGGCGGCGGTCTGTGCGGCAATGCCGGAGCTTTCGGCCGGCAATTGGGCGACGTGTTGGACCGCGTGGAAATCCTGACGCGCGCCGGCGAACTGCGCCAACTGCCGCGTTCCGCCTTGGAATTCGCCTATCGCGCGTCGTCGCTGCCGCAAATGGGCGCCGTCGTCGTGCGGGCATGGTTCCGAACGGAGGCGGACGACCGCGCGGAGCTCCGGGCGGAGCGGGAAAAGATTCTCGCCCTGCGCCGGGAGAAACATCCCGATTGGCGGACGGAACCGACGGCCGGGAGTTTCTTCAAGAACCTGCCGCCGGCGGGGCCCGGCGAGCCCCGCCGCGCGGCGGGAAAATACTTGGAACAGGCCGGCGCCAAAGACCTGCGCGCCGGGGCCGCCTACGTGTTTCCCAAGCATGCCAACATCGTCGTCGCCGGTCCCGGCGCGACGGCCCGGGACGTGGCGACGCTGGCCGGGCGCATGGCCGCCGCCGTGCGGGGGAAATTCGGCTTCGAGCTGGAACCGGAAGTCCGGTTCTGGGGCGCGGTTTGATCAGCCGCGGATCAGCGCGAGCACTTCGTCGCGCTTGGCTTCCATTTCGGCCCGCGTCTTGGCCTCGAGATTGAGGCGGACGAGGGGTTCGGTGTTGGAGCAGCGGACGTTGAACCACCAGGTGGGATATTCGAAGCTGAGCCCGTCGAGCTCGAGGATTTCGGCGTCCGCGTATTTCGCGCGGAGCCGGGCGAGAACGGCCGGAGCGTCGGCCACGGTGGAATTGATCTCGCCGCTGGCGAAATACCGCCGGATGGGCGCGATGAGCTGCGACAAGGGCTTGTCCGACTGCGACACGAGGTTCGCGATGAGCAGCACGGCCAGCGCGGACGACTCCGCGAACGAATTCTCCTTGAAATAGTAGTGCCCGGACAGTTCGCCGGCGAACAGGGCGTCCTTTTCGCGCATCTGGGCCTTGATGAAGGCGTGGCCCACGCGGCTGCGGTTGGGCACGCCGCCGTTCTCGAGGATGACCTCCTTGACGGCCCAGGAGGAACGCAGATCGTAGAAAACGTTGGCGCCGGGATTCTTCGCCAGGATCGTCTTGGCGATCAGGGCGGTGATCATGTCCATCGGGATGATGTCGCCCTTCTCGTCGAGGAAGCCGACGCGGTCGGCATCGCCGTCGAAACAAGCCGCGAAATCGAACTTGCCGGCGCGGACGGCCTTCTGGGCGGCCGCGAGGGTATGGGTGTCCAGGGGGTTGGCTTCGTGGTTCGGGAAGGTGCCGTCGAGTTCGTCGAAGAGGGGCGTGATCTCGAACAATCCGTCGAAGGTCTTGGCTTCGAGGATGCCCATGGCGTTGGCGTAGTCCACGAGCACGCGCAGCGGCCGGCGGATATCGGCGAAGGCGCGGAAGTGCTCGACGTATTCCGGCAGGACGTCGAAGGCGTAGATTTTGCCCTTCGCCGGGGCTTCGGGCGCGAAATCTTCGGTCTGGACGATGCGCTCGATGTCCAGGATGCCGGTGGCGCCGGAGAGCGGAATGGCGTTGGCGCGGCAGATCTTGAAGCCGTTCCAGGGGCCGGGATTGTGCGACGCCGTGATCATGACCGACGCGTCGGCGCCAAGCACCTTGTTGGCGTAGTAGGACATGGGCGTGGAGCACAGGCCGAGATCCACGACGTCGGCGCCATGCAGGGCCAGGCCGCGGGCGAGGGCATCGAACAGGGGCTTCGAATGGGGACGCATGTCGCGGCCGACGACCACCTTCTTGCACCCGAGGAACGTGAAGATCGCGCGCCCGATCTTGAACGCGATTTCGTCGGTGAGGGTTTCGCCGTAGATGCCGCGGATGTCGTATGCCTTGAAAATGCCTGCCATGGTCGGGTTCTCCTGTCGAACGAATGGGCCCGAACTGTAGCGGGCCGGCCGGCGCGGGGAAAGCGAAATCCGCGCAGAACCCCGGATTTCCCCGGAAAAGGACTTGCCAACGCCGGGAGAAATCCGGAACTTGGAGCAGATGGCCTAGTCGGCAGGAGCAAGCATGAAATCCGGTACCGTCAAGAACTTGGAACCCGCGTCCGCGACCGTTTCCGCCGCGCCCGCCTGGAGCCGCGGCTGGGCGTGGGTGGTGGGGGCGATCGTTTCGATCCACCTGGCGATCGCGTTGACGCTGATGGCCAACCACGTGCGCCATTCCGAGATCGCGGCGGGCTCGGATGCCTGGCACATGCAGTACTTCCACCAGTTCGCGCAGGGCGGGCACAGCTATTATCCCCGCGGGGACGTGGAGCACGTGACGGACGGCTACACGCCGCTGGCGTCGCAGATTTTCGGCTGGACCATCCGGCTGTTCGGGCCGGACATCCGCTGGGTGCGGCTGGCATCCAGCCTGTTCGGCTTGGCCGGCATGGCGCTGGTCGGCGGGTGCGTGTTCCGGCTGACGGGCAGCCGGCTTTTCGGGTTTTTCGCCGCGGCGCTGGCCGCGGGGCTGGAGGTGAAATGGTTCGTGGACGTCGGGCCCAACACGGTCCATGCGACCTTTTCCATCCTGGCGCTCTACCTGTTCCTGCGCGATCCGCAATTGTCCTGGAAGACGGTGGCGCTGGCGGGACTGGCGCTGTTCGCGTCGTTCTGGAGCAAGCAGCTCGGACTGGCCTACATGGTGGCCGGCACGGTCTACGCGCTGGCGAAGGATTGGCGCAAAGGAGCGGCGCTGGGGGCTGGTCTGGCCGTTCTGACCTTGACGGGCATCGTCTGGTTCGAGAGCCGTCCGGATGCGCAGTTCCTGTACTGGGTGTTCGAGATGAACCAGAACCAGCCGATCATCTGGTCGCGCCTCTGGACGGTGGTTTTCACCGAAATCCTGACGCGGAAATATGCGGTTTCGGTGGCGTTCATCGCGGCGGGCCTGTTGGCCTACGAACGGTCGTGGAAAGGCTTGTTCCGGCCGGAACTGCTGTTGCTGGGCGCGGCCGCCGTCGCCGGCGGCTTCGCGAACGGCAAATACGGTTCGGGAACGTCGCAGATGTGGTTTTTCTACATGACCATGCTGGTCGTCGGCCTGGGGTATGCCTATCGGTTCTTCCGCGACGGCCGCCTGGCGGCCCCGGTGCTGGGCGCCCTCGTCGCGCTGCAAAGCCTCGCGTTGATCGACGATCCGCGGCCGTACTACATCAACGACGAGGACGTCGGCCGCTACCGGCAGATCATGGGCATCCTCTCCACGCCGGGCAAGAGCAGCTATCTGGTCAACCGGGGCTTCATGAGTTTCCTGGCCGGCCAGAAGGCCTGGCCGCAGGCCGGCGAGGATTCCTGGAACAAAAAGAGGTTCGATCGCAACATGCTGTCGCAGGAGCGGCGCGATTTCCTGGCGAAGGATCCGTGGGATCTCGTGATCATCGACATCCCCCTGGAAGACAATTCGTATGCGCTCTACGAGCGCCTGGAGCAGGCCTATCGGCCGCTGTACGAAATCCCCGCCGCGACGAAGTTTCCCGCGACCTACGACCTGCGCTACAAGAAGGTCGTGTTCGAGAAGAAGCAATAGCCGCGGCCGCCTCAGCGCCGGCGGTAGTCGCCGCGCGAAAGCATGCGTTCGAGCCAGGCGTAGAGCACGATGAACAGGTAGCGGCTGCCCATTTCCTTGATCTTGAGCTTGGATTCGCCCGTCGTGCGGTTGGTCCAGGAAATGGGCAGGATCTTGTAGGAATAGCCCCGGACGATGGCCTTCAGCGGCAATTCCACCGTCAGGTTGAAATGGGCCGACAGCAGCGGCTGGACGCCGGCGATCACCTCGCGCCGATAGCACTTGAATGCGTTGGTGACGTCGTTGTAGTCCAGGCGGAACAGGAGCTTGATGAAGGTGTTGGCCAGGCGGTTGAGCCACAGCTTGTGGGGCGGATAATCGACCACCCGGGAGCCCGGGATGAAGCGCGAACCGAACACGCATTCGGCGCCGGCCTTCATTTCGCGGTAGTAGGCGAGGATGTCGTCGGGCGAATCGGACAGGTCGCCCATGACGACGCAGGCGCATTCGCCGGCGAAGGACTCGAGCCCCTTGCGGACGGCGTACCCGAAACCGTTGGGCGGCGAGTTGTTCACGTAGCGCACCGCGGGCAGCCGCGCGGAGAGTTCCTGCAGGACCGCCTCGGTCCGGTCGCGGCTGTTGTCGTTGACCACGCAGATTTCGTAGTCGGCGATGCCCTCGCGGGCGAACCGCGCCGCGATGGCCTCGCAGGTCGCCGCGATGCAGCCTTCCTCGTTGTGGGCCGGAATGACGATCGAGAAAAACGGCGCGGGCGCGGTCATGCGGGTTTTCCGAACAGGGCGGCTTCGAGATCGGGATGGGCGTCGAGCCAGGCGTGGACGTCCCGGAGGATCGTCTCCGCGGAGCGGGTCGGCCGCCAGCCCAGCCGCGCCGTCGTGGGCCGGTTGTCGGTGACGAACCAGATCACGTCGGCCGGGCGGTTTTCGGGCTGCGCGGACATCGGCAGGCGCCGGCCCGTGATGCGCTGGCACAGATCGGTGGCTTCCCGCAGGGAGAGGTTGGAGAACGTCGAGCCGCCGGCCGGGAAGACGTCGCCGCGGAATTCCGCGATCCGCCGGCTTTGCAGCAGGACGAGATCCACGAGATCGTCGATATGCAACAGATCCCGCACTTGCTTGCCCTGGCCGCCGAACCCGATGTAGGCCAGCGGGCGGTTCAGGCGGTGGCTCACCAGCCAATGCGTGAAAACGCCCTGGTCCTGCTTGCCGAGCTGCCACGGGCCGGCCACGACGCCGCATCGGTCGATGACGGCCGGCAGCCCGTACTGGTGGCTGTATTCCTGCAGCATGATTTCCGAGGCCAGCTTGGTCGCGCCGTAGAGCGACCGCGCGCCGGCGAGGGGAAAATCCACGCCGACGCCGTCGGGCCCGAATCCGGCGCTGGCCCGCGCGGGCGCGAACCGGGTGGCTTCTTCGCGGTATTCCTGCCGGTTGAGGGCGTCGTAGGGATAGACGCGGGACGTGGACAGGAAGATCACCGGCGCCCGGCGCTTCCGCGCGAATTCGAAGCAGTGCAGGGAACCGACCAGATTGTTCTGGACCATGAATTCGGCGTCGTCGCCGTTGACGCCCACCAGGACCGACGGCTCGGCGCTGCACTCGACCAGCAAATCGACGGGGCCGCCCACCTGCTCGAGATCGGCCGGATTCCGGATGTCGCCGCGGACGAAGTCGGCGCCGGCTTCCTGGACGCGGCGCAGCAGGATTTCCGAGCCGCGCCGCGACAGATTGTCGAAGGCCACGACGCGGTCGCCCTGCCGCCGGAAGGCCACGGCCAGATTCGAGCCGATGAAGCCGCAGCCGCCCGTGATGAGAATCCTCGCCATGATGCGCCGATGTTGGGCCAGGACGGGGGCGATGGCAAGCGCGAAGAAGGTCGCGCGTTTGGGATTGGCGCCGCCGGACCGGATCGAATAGGATCGCGGCATGATCGGCAAACGGGCCATCGCGATCTGGTGCGGGGCGCTGCTTGCGGCCGCGGCGGCGCCGGCGAGCGAGCCGGCCGCGGCACCGGCGCCGCTGCTGACCTTGAGCACGCCCGCTTTGCGCGCCGGCATGGAACGCCTGAGCTTGGCTTGGCTCTATCCGGCCCAGGCGCCCGACCTGCGCCTGAAGATCGATCGGCCGACGCTGGCGGAACTCTCGACGTGGGATGCCGATCCGCGCGTGCGGGGGGTGGAATTCCGTTTGCCGCAAACCGGCATCTGGATGGGCTACGAAACGCCCGCGGAAGGCGATCTGCCCCGCGCGACGCTGTCGATCCAGCGGGGGTTCTAGCTCCGCGCCCGCTCCCGGAGCGGCCTCAGGTCCCGTGCATCTTTTCCAGCGTCTCTTCCCGGAGCTGCCGGAGTTTGGTCTTCACCGCGAGCTTCTTGACGTAGCTGAAGCGATCGACGAACAGATCGCCGGCCAGATGGTCGATCTCGTGCTGCGCCGCCCGGGCGAAAAATCCGCTCAACGCCGTTTTGCGCGGCCGGCCTTCGCGGTCGAGGTGTTCCACCACGACGCTCCAGGCGCGCTCGACGTTGCCCCGGACGTCGGGAAAGCTCAGGCACCCTTCCTCCATGGAGCAGGTTTCGTCCGATTCCGCGACGATCCTGGGGTTGATCAGGACCAGGGAGAGCGGCACGTCCGGATTGAGCCGGGGGCCTTTTTCGTCTTCGCGGTCGTAGGCTTCGGGCAGTTCGATGACGCAGATGGCTTCCGTGCGGCCGACCTGCTGGGCCGCCAAGCCCACTCCCTGCGCCGCGCGCATCGTCGCGAACATGTCGTCGATCAACGCCTGGATTTCCGGCGTCAATTCCGCGACGGGTCGGGCGGGCTCCCGCAGGACGGGGTCGCCGTAGGTTCGGATGGGCAAAACGCGGCTCATGAATGGGTCAACATACCGCAGCGAGAGGCAAAAACAACTGGAAAAACTTGCGGGGCAGGCGCCCCGCGCTAGAATGCCGCTCAATGGAACCGCATCCGCACAGACGCTTTTCTTATGCCTGGAAGGCGGCGGCCTGGGTCGCGCTGATCGCCCTGCTGGCCGGCGGCGGGCTTTTCGCGCTGCGGGTCTGGCACGGTCGCGCCGTGCACCAGGCCGCGGCGCTGGCCGTGGGCGAACGCGGCCAGTGGCTGGCGATGAGCCTCGCGCTGCGGGCGGCCGCGGCGGCCGAGGCCGGCGCGGCGGACGCCTGGCGGGAGTTTTCGGCCCAGCTGCGTGCCGTGCGGGAAGTGGAAAACGACCTCGAGTACGTGGCCGTCCGCCGCAGCGGCGTCACGCTGTTCCAGGAACATGCCGATGCGATCGGCGCCGCGGCGGATCCGGAGGACATGCATTTCGGCGGTCCGGTGGCCATCGGCCGGCAAATGCTCTCGACGGGCGCCGGCGCGGTGCCGGTGGTGACGTTCACGGTGGCGGTCACCAATCCGCGCGCCGAATCCATCGCGCTGGAACTGGGGTTGCGCCGGGGCGCGGTGGAATGGGAAGAATGGCCCGCGCGTCGCGCGATCGATTCGTTCTATCGGTTGAGCCTGGCGACCATCGCCGGCTGTTTCGCGGTTTGCCTCGCGCTGGTGGCCGGCATGGTGCGGCGCGAGGAACGGCGCGAGCGGGCCCGCCGCCAGGAGGAGCATCTGGCGTTTTCCGGCGTGCTGGCCAACGGCATCGTGCACGATTTCCGCAATCCGATGTCGAGCCTCCGGCTGGATGCGCAGATGCTGGAAAAGGAGACCGCCCGCGGCGCGGAAGCGCGGTCGGCGCGCATCGCCGAGCTGGCGGGCCGCATGCGGCACACGCTCGACCGCATGGAGAAGGTGTTCCAGGAATTCCTGGCCTTGGCGCGGCCGGCGACCGCCGCGCCCGAACCGCTGGATCTGGGCGCCTGCGCGCAGGAGTGCGTCGAGATGCTGGCGCCGCGTTTCGAGGCTTCCGGCGTAGGTGCGGACGTCCGCCGGCCGGCGGAGCCGGTTTTTGTCCGCGTGGCCGCGGCGGCGGTCAAGCGCGCGGTGCTGAACGTCCTGCTCAACGCCACCCAGCATGCCGGGACCGGCGGCCGCGTGGCCGTGGAAGTGGTCCGGGAGGGCCATCGCGCGCGGCTCGACGTGCGCGACACCGGACCGGGCATTCCCAAGGCGGACCGGGAACGGATCTTCGAGATGTTCTACACCACGCGCCCGCAAGGAACCGGGCTGGGCTTGTTCCTGGCCCGGACCGCCGTCGAACAGAACGGCGGCACGCTGGCGGCCGTCGGGCCCGAAGGCCCCGGCGCCTGTTTCCGCCTGGAATTTCCTCTCGCCGAAAAGGAGCCGACGTGAATTCCCACCGCATTCTGATCGTCGAAGACGACGTGGACAACGGCCGTTCGCTGCAGGAGGCGATCGGCGATCTGGGATACGAGACGGAGTGGACGGCGACCGGAAGCGCCGGCATCGCCGCGTTCCGCGCCCGGGGCGCTGACGTGGTGCTGACGGATCTCGTGCTGCCGGACGTCGACGGCATCGAAGTCATGAAGCAGATCCGCGCCCTCGACGCCGGCCGCACGCCGGTCATTTTGATGACGGCTTATGGCTCGGTCGATTCCAGCGTGCGCGCCATGAAGGAAGGCGCCTACGATTATCTCCAGAAGCCGCTGGACGTCGACGACCTGCAGGCGAAGCTGGGGCGGGCGCTGGAAGCCGCCCGCCTGCGCCAGCAGGTGGAGCGGTTCCGCGCGGAGGCGCGCGGCGGCTGGTCCGCCAAAAGCTGGGTGGCGGAGTCGTCCGCGATGCGCGAAGTGGTGCGGCAGACGCTGCTGCTGGCCCAGACCAGCGCCACCGTGCTGGTGCGGGGCGAAAGCGGCACGGGCAAGGAACTGGTGGCGCGCGCGCTGCACGCGGACGGCCCCCGCGCGGACGGGCCGTTCGTCGCCGTCAATTGCGCCGCGTTCGCGGAAAGCCTGCTGGAAAGCGAACTGTTCGGCCACGAAAAGGGGGCTTTCACGGGGGCGGTGGCGCGGCACGCGGGCGCTTTCGAGCGGGCGCGGGGCGGCACGCTGTTTCTCGACGAGATCGGCGATGCGCCGCCGTCGGTCCAGGTGAAGCTCCTGCGGGTGCTCGAAGACCGCCGGATCACGCGCGTCGGCGGGCAGGACAGTTTCCAGGTGGACGTGCGCCTGGTGTCGGCCACCAACCGCGATCTCGACGCGCGCGTGGCCGCGGGGGCGTTTCGCCAGGATCTCCTGTATCGGTTGCAGGTCGTCGGTCTGGCGCTGCCGCCGCTGCGCGAGCGGCGCGCGGACATCCGCCCCCTGGCCGAGCGGTTCGTCGCGCAGGCGCAAGCCGACCACGGCAAGCGCATCCGCGCGGTCGAACCGGAGTGGTTCGCCCGGCTGGAGACCCATGCCTGGCCCGGCAACGTGCGCGAGCTGCGCAACGTCGTGGAAGCCGCCGTGGTCACCGCGCCGGGCGAGATCCTCGAGGCCGCCCGCCTGCGCCTCGGGGGCGGGCCCCTGCCGGCCGCGGCGCCCGCGGCGTGGTCCGTTCCGGAAAACATGACGCTGGAACAGATCGAAAAGAAGATCCTGGAAGACGCCTTGCGCCGCAACGGCGGCAACCGCAGCCTGACGGCGGACCAGCTCGGGCTTTCCCGCCGCACCATCCAGCGCAAGATCCAGGACTACGGCTTGCCGTTTTGAGCGCCGGCCGGCGGTGCGGTCAAATGCAGGAAAACGCCACGCCGGCGGCGGCCGCGCCCAGCATCAAGAAGGCCGGGTGGGGATTTTTCCACAGGACGAGGCCGAAGGCGGCGGCGAAAATCGCGATCGCGGGAAAACCGGGAAGCGCGGCCCCGGCGGGGACGAGCGCGAGCGCCAACCGGATGGCGGTGGCGGCGAGCAGTCCGACGAGGGCCGGCATCAGCCCGCGCATGGCGGCCCGGAACGCCGGCCGTTCGCGCAGATGCAGGGCCAGGGCTCCGAGCGCCAGCAGCAGCAATGCGCCGGGCAGGCAAACGCCGACGGTCGCCGCGATGGATCCCGGCAGGCCCGCGACGTGGTAGCCGGCGAACGTCGCCAGATTGACCGCGATGGGGCCCGGCGTGATTTCCGAAACGGCCAGCACGTCGAGGAAGCGTTCGGACGTCAGCCAGCCGCGGAAAGCCACTTCGTGCTGCATCAGGGGGATCATGTTGTAGCCGCCGCCGATGCTGAAGAGGCTGATGCGGAAAAACGTCCAGAACAGCAGGAACAGCGCGTTCATGGCGAACCCGCATCTTTCCGGCGCGCGAAGTGCAGAACCAGCCCCGCGGCGGCTCCGAGCAGGATCAGCGGGATGGGCGGCAGGATTTTCGCGAACAGCAGCGCGGCGCCGCCGGCGGCGGCCAGCCAGGCGAGGGGCGAGCGCAATTGGCTCCGGCCGAGCCGGAGCGCCGCGCCGGCGACCACGGCGACCACGGCGGGGCGCAGGCCGGAGAGAGCCGCGGCGACCCACCGGGTTTCCCAGCGGCCGGCAAACAGGACGGCCAGCGCCAGGATGATGAAGTAGGCGGGCAGCGCGACGGCCAGCGCGGCGACCAGCGCTCCGCGTTTGCCGCCGAAGCGCAGGCCGGCCAGAACCGCGAAGTTGACGATGATGACGCCCGGAACGGACTGGGAAATGGCGTAGGCCTCGGCGACGTCGTGGGGCGTCAGCCAGCGCCGGCGGGTCGCCAGTTCCGCTTCGAACACGGGCAGCGCGGCCATGCCGCCGCCGAAAGCGCCGGCGCCGATCCGGAGAAAACTCCAGAAAATCGAATGAAGCGGTTGTCGGGACATGGGTTGAACATATCAAAATGCAGGGTGCCAGGCAAACTCGGTCGCGGGAAATCGAAGGTTGCGGGGCGGGCGCGACGTGGCAGAATGGGCGGCCCGATGAAAATCCAACGCTCCAGTCCGGCCGAATGGCGGGCGGCCGCCGGCGCCGCCGCGTCCGGCCTGCTGCTGTTCGCGGCGTTTCCGCCGCTGGAATGGAGCTGGGCGGCATGGGTGGCGCTGGTGCCGCTGTGGGTCACGGCGCGGCAGGTGCCGACCCGCCTGGCGCTGAAAATGGGGTTCGCGGCGGGTTTCCTGTTCTGGTTGCTCAGCATGAGCTGGCTGACGAACGTGACGGCGCTGGGTTGGCTGGCCGTGTGCGCCTATTGCGCGATCTATTTCCTGCCGGCCACGCTGGCCGCGAACCGCTGGCGCGGCGGCGCCGCCGGGTTCGCGGCGGCGCTGGCGATCGTCTGGAGCGGGAGCGAATTCCTGCGCGGGTGGGTGTTCGGCGGATTCCCCTGGAACACGCTGGGCGCGGCCTTGACGCCGTGGCTGCCGGCGGTCCAGCTCGCGGAATTCGGCGGCGTCTGGCTGGTCGCGGGGTTGGCGGCGTTCGCGAACGCCCTGCTGGCCTGGACGCTGGCGGAACGGCGCGATTGGCGCGCGCTGGCGGTTGGCGCCGCGCTGGCGGCGGCGGCGCTGGGCTGGGGGGCGTGGCGGGTGGCCGCGTTGCCGGTTCCGGAGCGCTCGATCCGCGTGGCGCTGGTCCAGCCGTCGATTCCTCAGGACGAAAAATGGGTCGCGGCCAAAGTCCTGATGATCTACGAACGGCTTGCGGAGCTGACGCGGAAAGCGCAGTCCGATCCGGCGACGGAATTGGTCATCTGGCCGGAAACGGCGCTGCCGGACGACGTGCGCAACAGCGAGAACAGCTACGAGCTGGTCTGGAGCCTGTGCACCAACGGCACGCCGATCCTGACCGGATCGCTGGATACCGCCGTGGGGGACTCCGGCGAGCCGGAATACTTCAACAGCGCGTTCCTGTTCGACGTGGACGGACGCCTCGCCGGGGAATACGACAAGCGGCATCTGGTGATCGGCGGCGAGTTCATTCCGCTGGCGGGACTCGTGCCGGCGGCCTGGCAGGTGGCCTGGGGCTGGCCCGCCAGCATCACCGCCGGCAAGGAGAGCGCCGTCTTCCGGGCGGGGCGCGCCGACGTGCCGCTTTCGCCGCTGGTCTGCTTCGAGGACATCCTTCCGGATCTGGCCCGGGCCGACGTGCGCGCCGGTTCGCGGATGCTGGTGAACGTGACGAACGACGCCTGGTTCGATGAACGCGTGCAGCCGCGCCAGCACATGCGCAACGCGATCCTGCGGGCGGTGGAAAACCGCGTGCCGCTCGTCCGCGCGTGCAACACGGGCGTGACCTGCGCCATCGCGCCGTCCGGCCGCGTCGCGGCGTTCCTGTCCGACGGCGCCGGCCGGACGGACGGCCCGGGCGTGCTGTGGGCGGACGTGCCCGTGCCGGACGACGCGGCGCCCTTGACGTTCTACGCCCGATATGGAGATATCTACGGCGTCGCTTGCGCCGCCGCGACGGTTTTGTGGCTGGCGGCGGCGCTCCGCAAACCGCGGACAACGCAAAGGGTACCATGTTAGACGAGCTTTCCACGCGCATCGCGTCCGTGAAAGAACACCTCGCAGGAATGCGAGGCTATCTTTGACGTCGACGGCAAAAAACGGATCATCGAAGAGCTGACGCAGCGGATGGCCGCGCCCGATTTCTGGAACGACCAGAACGCGGCGCGCGCGACGATCGACAGGAAAAACGCCCTGGAGGCGGTGACGGGGCCGTACGACCGGCTCGTCGCCCACCAGGAAGAGCTGGAGCTGATGGCCGGCCTGCTGGCGGACGAGGGGCACGTGGCCGAAGACCACCCCGACGTGGTCGAACTGGCCAAGCAGGTCGCCGCGCTGGAGAAGCAGTACGAGCACGTCGAATTGCAGTCCCTGATGACAGGCAAGTTCGACGCCAACAACGCGTTCCTGACGCTGCACGCGGGGGCGGGCGGTACCGAATCGTGCGACTGGGCGGCCATGTTGCTGCGCATGTACGACCGCTACTGCCAGAAGCAGGGCTTCGAGGTCTCCACGGTGGACTACCAACCCGGCGACGAAGCCGGCGTGAAGAGCGCGACGCTGATGGTGAGCGGGCCCTGGGCCTACGGGTTCCTCAAGGCCGAGCGCGGCGTGCACCGGCTGGTGCGCATCAGCCCGTTCGACGCCGCCAAGCGGCGGCACACCTCCTTCGCCTCGCTCGACGTCGTGGCGGAAATCAGCGACGACGTCGAAGTGGAGATCGACGAGAAAGACCTGCGCGTGGACACGTTCCGGTCCGGCGGCGCGGGCGGCCAGCACGTCAACAAGACCGACAGCGCCATCCGATTGACCCACTTGCCGACGGGCATCGTGGTGGCCTGCCAGGCCGAGCGCAGCCAGCATTCGAACCGCGCGCGCGCCATGAAGATCCTGCGCGCCAAGCTCTACGAGCTCGAGCAGGACAAGAAAAAGCGCGAGATGGACAAGTTCTACGGCGAGAAAGGCGAGATCGCCTGGGGCCACCAGATCCGGTCGTACGTGCTGCAGCCCTACACGATGGTAAAGGACCATCGCACCGAAGCCGAAACCGGCCAAGTGGACGCCGTGCTCGACGGCGATCTCGAACTGTTCATCGAGGCCTGGCTCAAGCAGAACCGCGGCGAGGCCGCCGGTTAGGAGTACTGCTTAATCTTCCAGCCCCAGCGTTTTCAGCTTGGGCTGGATCACGGCGCGGCAATAGGGGGCGCGGCGGTTGTTGCGGTAGTATTCCTGGTGATAGTCTTCGGCCGGGTAGAATTCCGCGGCGGGCGCGATTTCCGTGACGATGGGCCGCGCATGGCGGCCGGAAGCGTTCTCGGCGGCTTTGGCGGCCCGTGCTGCGGCCGCTTGCGCCTCGGAATGCGTGAAAATGGCCGAACGGTATTGCGTGCCGACGTCGGCCCCCTGCCGGTTGAGCTGGGTGGGATCGTGCGCTTTCCAGAAGACGGCGAGCAAGTCGGCATAGGCGATCTGTTGCGGATTGAACGTGATCTGGATGGCTTCGGCATGGCCGGTGTCGCCGGTGCAGACCTCGCGGTAGGTCGGATTCTTCGTTCCGCCGCCCGTGTAGCCCGAGACGACCTTCAAAACGCCGGGCTGCTGGCGGAAGATTTCCTCGATGCACCAGAAGCAACCGCCGGCGAAGGTGGCGGTTTCGGTCGGGGTGGAAGCGTTCATGTCGTCTCCGGATCGGGCCGGCGCGGCCAGCGCCGCGAGCAAGGCCAAGGTGAATACCAGCGATTTCATGCCCGCAAGCTACTTCACGGGCCCCCGATCCGCAAAAATCAGTACAGCGGATGAGGAATTTCGAAACGCGGCCAAGGCGGGGCGGGGGCGCGGGTGCCCCAGAGCTGGGCATAGAAGTGCGGCCGGCTGCCGGGAAAATCCCAGAGCGCGGGGCCGACGTGGGCTTCCAGGGCGGAGATCAACGCGAATGCGGCGGCGGCGGGCCGGTAGGCGGCTGGATCGACGATCTCGAAGGCGAACCCGCGCAAGGTCTGGCCATGCTTGTCGGGATATTCGCACGGCGCGGCGCGCACGCCGGGCAGCGGCGGCAAGGCCAGGCCGGACAAATCGACGTGGGCGGAGCCGATGCGCTGGAACGCGAGCGGCGTGCCGCGGGCGTGGTCGATCATGGGCAACGCCTCGAAAAAGACCGTCAGGGGAAAGCACAAAGCGTTTTCGAGGGAAACGATGGCAGGCGAGGTCGCGTGCCACGTCGGATAGATTTCGCGGAGCCCAAGCGAACGCGAAAGGCCGGGACATGGCGCGACGTGCAGATCGAGGGCGTCCAATTTCAGGGCGTCGCGCAGATACAGGGCCGTCTCGCCGGGCGTCATCCCGAAGCAGAACGGCGTCGGTACCAAGCCGACGAACGAAGCGCAGGCCGGATCGAGCCCGGGGCCGTCGGGCGGCGTCAGCATCAGCGGATCGGGCCGGTCGGCGACGACCAGCGTTTTGCCGGCGGCCGCGCAGGCCTCCATGAGCAGGCGCAGGGTGGAAACGTAGGTGTAGGCGCGGCAGGCGATGGTCTGGACGTCGAACACGAACACGTCCACGCGTTCGAGCATCGCCGGCGTGGGCGCGCGGGTTTCGCCGTAGAGCGAAAAAATGGGGAGGCGCCAATCGGCATGGGTGGCGTCGGCGATCTGCTCGCCGGCGCCGCCGCGGCCGAAGAAGCCATGCTCGGGGCCGAAGAGCGCCGCCAGGTTCGCGCCCGTCTCGCGCAGGTATTCGGCCGCATGGCGGCCGCCGGAAACGCGGCTCGCGGGATGGGCCACGAGGCCGACGCGCCGCCCGGCCAGCCAGGCAGGATCGAGCGCTTCGAGACCGGGACGCATGGACGGACGTTCCACCATGGCGGCATCCTAGCAGAAGGCCGACGCGGAGGGAATCGCGGGCGAATCCTTTTCCAAAATGGACTTTCGCCCGGGACGTTTCCGGTGTATTTTATGCCCAAGCGAAAGGAAGTTCCCATGCATCTCCGCAAAGTCCTGTGGATGGCGATCGCGCTGGGGGCGCTGGCGGCCCGGGGAGAAGACCTGACGACGCTGCAGAACGTCACCTACACCAACGTGAAGGTCCAGCGCCACGACCGGGAAGGCCTGCTCGTCCGGCACGACGGCGGCGAAACCAAGATCCCGTTCAACGCCATCCTGCCGGAGCTGCGGGAGTACTACAAGCGCATGGCCAGCGATTTGACGCCGGCCAAGGAAGCGGCCGCTCCCGAACCGCCGGCGGGGCCGAACGATCTGGAAGTCCGGGGCGGGCGCATCTACCGGAACGTCGTCGTCCGGAAAGTCGAATCCTATGCGGTCCAGCTCGACCACGACGGCGGTTCGGTGAAAGTCTACTTCACGGACATCCCCGACAAGGATGCGCGCGATCGGGTGCGGACGGCCGTGCCCGTGCCGGTCGAACCGCCGGGCCCCGACGATTTCGTCACCTTGGACGGCCAGATTTTCCGCCGCGTGGAAGTTCTGCGGACGGAGCCGGACGGGCTGACGTTCCGCCACGCCGGCGGCGTGACCAAGCGCCGGTTCGCGTCCTTGCCGGAAGACGTCCGGAAACGCTACGGCTACGATCCGGAAGCCGAAAAGAAGTACCTGCGCGACCAGGCGGAAGCCAAGAAGCGCGTCCAGGAAGAAGAAGCGACGCGCCGGGCTCTCAAGAAGTTCGATCCGCAGAGCGCGCCGACCGGCGTGGCCGAACCTCTCGCCGTCGTCGATGTCAAGACCCGCAAGCTGCCCAACCAGGAATACCAGGTGAGCTTCACGGTCCAAAACCGCACCGACCAGCTGTTGTTCATCCGGACGATTCCATACGATGCCAAGATGAAAGCGCTGGCCGGCGGCAAGAAGTTCAAGATCCAGCCGCAATCCAAAGGCGAGCAGCTGGACCTCGTCGTGCCCTTGGTCGCGCCCAGCGAGTTGCGGATCTATTGCGGGGATTTCCAGACCAACCGCGCGCTGCGGTGGTGAAACCGGCCGGATCAAGCGGCACCCCGGAGAGGGATCGAACCTCCGACCTACGGTTTAGGAAACCGCCGCTCTGTCCAACTGAGCTACCGGGGCA
>DAOTNL010000010.1:0-26579 GCA_035450765.1 Kiritimatiellia bacterium
TCAACTTGCCCATAGCAACAACGCAAGAAAGACATACATAAGACTCATTAGCAGTATACAGAAGGAATTGGTGCAATTAAATGTTGCCTGCCTGTCACATGTCGCGGAAAAACCGGCCAACAAGTCGGGACTCTCTGATCTCACTCCGGCCGAGCTCAAGATTATATGCACTCTCGAAAGTTCGGTGCCATCTGCTGCCGCCTCGTACCGTCAGGCCATCCTTGACCTGCGAAGTGAGCGTTTGTCTTATCGCGGTACAGCCTCTGAACTTAGGGAGGCACTTCGCGAGACCCTAGATCACCTTGCCCCTGATATTCAGGTGATGTCGCAGTCAGGGTTCACGCCCGAGCCAGGCCAGAAGAAGCCCACAATGAAGCAGAAGGCCCAGTATATTCTTGGTGTCCGTGGGCGAAGTAAAACTCAACAGGGGACAATTGGAAAATCAATAGAACTGATCGACGGCCTATCCGGAGAGGTTGCCAGAGCTGTTTACAATCAGGCTTCTCTTGCAACACATGTGGAGACTAGCCGTACAGAAGTATGGAAAGTAAAAAGATACGTTGATACCGTTTTCTTTGACCTCTTGGAAATTACAGAGCCATATTAAAATATGCCATTCAAGCGGTTTCGGGCTATCGGCGCCAAAGCGCGCCTCTGCCAGACTCCTGACGTTCGCTAAATCTTCGGCGGACAAGTCGGGGGTCAAGCCGCGAGCAAGCGCATCCCACTGCGCTGAAGCTACAGGGGATGAATCGGGGGCAGCGGAGTTTGCCGCATGAAAACGGCCGCGCCATTAAAAAAGGGCGCGGCCGTTTCGTTGGGGGTGTGAGGCCCGATCAGCCGGCGAGGGCCTTGAGGTCGGCGTCGGCGGTGGTGATGGGGGTCAGGCCGAATTTCTCGACGAGGACGTTGAGGACCGTCGGCGAGACGAACGCGGGGAGGGAGGGCCCGATGCGGATGTTCTTGATGCCGAGGGAGAGGAGCGTCAGCAGGATGCAGACGGCTTTCTGCTCGTACCAGGAGAGCACCAGCGAGAGGGGCAGGTCGTTGACGCCGCAATTGAAGACCTTGGCGAGGGCGACGGCGACCTGGATGGCGGAGTAGGCGTCGTTGCACTGGCCCATGTCGAGCAGGCGCGGGATCCCGCCGATGTCGCCGAGCTGGTCCTGCAGGTGGTTGAACCGGAACTTGCCGCAGGCGAGCGTCAGGACGAGGGTGTCCTTGGGGGTCTTTTCGACGAACTCGGTGTAGTAGTCGCGGCCGAGCTTGGCGCCGTCGCAGCCGCCGACGAGGTAGATGTGCTTGAGGGCGCCGCTCTTGACGGCGCCGACGACCTTGTCGGCGACGGAGAGGACGGCGTTGTGGGCGAAGCCGGTCATCAGCTCGTAGGCGCCGGGCTTGGTTTCTTTCCAGCCGCCGAGGGCGATGGCCTGGGCGATGATGCCGGAGAAGTCCTTGCGGCCCTGTTCATCGGCGGCGATGTGCTGGACGCCGGGCCAGCCGACTTCGGCGGTGGTGGCGAGGTGCTGGATATAGCTGGGGCGCGGGGGCATGATGCAGTTGGTGGTGAACAGCACGACGCCGGGGAGATCGGCGAATTCCTTCTGCTGGTTCTGCCACGCGGTGCCGAAGTGGCCCTTGAGGTGGGCGTGCTTCTTCAGCTCGGGATAGCCGAACGCGGGGAGCATTTCGCCGTGGGTGTAGATATTGACGCCCTTGCCCGCGGACTGTTCGAGCAGCATCTTCAGGTCGTGCAGGTCGTGGCCGGTCACGACGATGAAGGGGCCCTTTTCCAGCGTGGTGGGGACCTTGGTGGGCACGGGGTTGCCGTAGGCGCCGGTGTTGGCGGCGTCGAGCAGGGCCATGCAGGCGAGGTTGATCTGGCCGAATTCCATGATGAGACCGAGCCAGCCTTCGACGGTGTGGTCGTCGCCGAGGGCCTTCATGCCCTTCTGGAACCAGGCGGAGACCTTGGGATCGGTCTTGCCGAGGACGCGCGCGTGGTGGGCGTAGGCCGCCATGCCACGCAGGCCGAACAAGAGGGTGGAGCGCAGGGAGACGATGTCTTGGTCGCCGTGGAAGAGGTCTTCGGGGCGGTAGGAGTTGGCGCCGCCGGCGGCGACGGCCGCGCGCAGGATGCGGTCGCGCATGGCGGCCAGGTCCTTGGGATCGAAATTGACGTTGGTGACGGTCATGAACAGGGCGTCCATGAAGAGCGCCTCGATTTTGGGATCGGCGGGCTTGCCGTCGACGGCGCGGGCGAGGGTGATCATCGCCGCGGTGATGTCGTCCTGCAGGTTGGACGCTTCGGGGGTCTTGCCGCAAACGCCCATCTTGGTGCAGCCTTTGCCGCCGGCGGTTTGTTCGCACTGGAAACAGAACATGCTCATGGATTTCTCCTAGGGGTAGGGTTTCTTTTTAAAGGGGTTCAGGGTTCAGGGATTAGTTTCATGCCGCCATCTGGATTTTGCCTTTTGGCGGCAGGCTAGTCATCCAAAATCGCTCCGTCGGTGGAAATCGTAACGACCTGCCAGGGGATGGTTTTGCCGGAGGCCTGGAGGGCGCGCTGGACGGCGGAGGCGATGCCGCCGCAGCAGGGGACTTCCATGCGCAGGACGGTGACGCTCTTGATCTCGTTGGCCTGGAGGATGGCGGTGAGTTTTTCGGCGTAGTCGCCTTCGTCGAGCTTGGGGCAGCCGATGAGGGTGACCTTGTTGCGCATGAACTTGCGATGGATGTCGGCGTAGGCGAACGCGGTGCAGTCGGCGGCGACGAGGAGCGCGGCGTTCTGGAGGTAGGGGGCTCGGGGGTTGACCAGCTTGATCTGGACGGGCCAGTTGCCGAGCTGGGCGACGGGCGCGGCGGCGGGGGCGCCTTCTTCCGGAAGCGCCTTGGGCACGGGCGTGCGCGCGATACTCTTGGCCATCTGGCCGGGGCAGCCGCAGGGCAGCGGCGGCTTGGCCGCGGCGGGCGCGGAGGCCGGAGCCGGAGCCGCGGGCGCGGCATGACCCTTGGCGGCGGCCATGCGGGCGGCGACGGCGGCTTCGTCGTAGTCGGCCGCCTCGCGCTCGACGATCTGGATCGCGTCGACGGGGCAGGCGGGCAGGCAGTCGCCGAGACCGTCGCA
The DNA here is from genome assembly GCA_035450765.1 of Kiritimatiellia bacterium. Classification (GTDB taxonomy): domain Bacteria; phylum Verrucomicrobiota; class Kiritimatiellia; order CAIQIC01; family Lenti-01; genus Lenti-01. The sequence goes on from DAOTNL010000010.1 coordinate 3,128, forward strand.
GTAGGAATCGGAAATCAGCTTGGCCTTGCCGTCGATCAGTTGGATGGCGCCTTCGTGGCAGGCGCTGACGCACAGGCCGCAGCCGTTGCAGCGGGCTTCATCGATCGAGACGATTTTGCGTTTCATGCGACTCCTGACTGGCCGCCCCGCGACCTTGCGTCGCGGGAGGCAAACGTTGGCTCCCCTGTCCCGCGAGGGGACAGGGCCCGCCGAATCTGGGACCGGTCGAACGAGCGGGCGAGGCCCGCGAGGGTGGTGTGCTTCATGGTTTTGTGGAGGCGGTCGTTTTCGGATTCGATGAGGCGGCCGAGGGCGCAGGCGCGGCCGGCGCAGATCTGGGGATCCAGAAGGCAGCGGTGGGGGCGCAGCGGCTCGCCGCCGGCGGCTTCGTAGACGTCGAGCATCGTGATGGATTTGGGGTCGCGGGCGAGGCGGATGCCGCCCTTGGGGCCGCGCTCGGTCTCGAGCAGGCCGGCATGGACGAGGCGCTGGACGACCTTGGCGAAGTGGTTGTAGGAAAAGCCGAGGTTCTTGGCGATTTCCGGGGAGGGGCGGAAGGGGCGGTCGCCGGCGTCGGCGATCCACAGGCAGGTATGGATCGCGATCGAAAGGCCTTCGGGGATGTTCAGCAGTCCGGGCATGGGTAGGTTCTCCGCTTAAATCTGGTACCACGATACCAGAATAAGGCGGAAGCGCAAGTGGAATTCGAAAAATTGTTTGGGAGGTCCTTGCGCCCTCTCGCCGACCTTCTTCACCCACGGGACAAGCCCGTGGGGGTCGAGGAAGGCGGACCCCGCGCCCTTGGCGCGCAAGCAAGCCCGTGGGGGTCAAGGCTGGAAGACCCCCGCGCCCTTGCGGCGCGGGTGAATGAGGTCGGACTAAAAGCGTCCAGGCCGGCTCAGCCCTTGGCGAGGACGAGGGCGGAGCGGGGCGCGATTTCGCAGGAATCGCCCGGAAGGCGGCGGAGGGTTTTGACGCCGGCGCGTTCGCCGTCGACGAGCACGCGCCAGCCCGAAGCGGGCAGTTGCACGACTTGGGATTTGGCGGTGGCGTTGAAGACGACGGCGAACAACTTCCCGCCGGCCGGACTCTGCAAAACGTAGCCGACCATGTTCGCGGCGGGCATGTTCAGGAAGGCCAGTCCGCGGCGGACGTCGGCGGCGGTTTTGAGGCGGAAGGCGGGATGCGCCTTGCGCAGGGCGATCAGGCCGCGGTAGTAGGCGACGAGGCCGGCGTATTTTTCCTTGCGGCGCCAATCCATGGCGTTGACGGAATCGGGCAGGTTGTAGGTGTTTTCGTGGCCCTTCTTGGAGCGGGCCATTTCTTCGCCGGCGTGCAGGAAGGCGATGCCCTGGCTGGTCAGGACGATGGCGGCGGCCAGGCGGTTCATGGCGAGGCGGTCGGCGTCCTTCAGGCCCTTGGTCGTCAGCGCGAGCTTGTCCCACAGGGCGTGATTGTCGTGGCAGGAATCGTAGCTGACGCAATGGTGCGGCTGCTTGGCCCAAGGGCCGTGCCAGAGGTCGCCTTCGGGATAGGCGATCTGCGGGTGCGCGACGGCGGCCGTAATCCCGGTCTTGAGGCGTTCCTCGCAGCCGGGCGCGCCTTGGACGAATCCGCCTTTGTCGTGTTCGGAAACGGGGCCTTTGATGGCGTCGCGGATCGTGTCGTTGAAGGCGGCGACGCGGGGCAGCCGCGCGACGTTGGTTTTCATGGCGCGCCGGTCGGCGGGCAGGGGGCTGTCGCCGCCGGTCCAGCCTTCGCCGTAGAGGATGATCGAAGGATCGATCCGGTCCATGGCCTTGCGGATCTGGCGCATGGTTTCCAGGTCGTGCAGGCCCATGAGATCGAAGCGGAAGCCGTCGACGTGGTACTCGGTGGCCCAGTAGACGAGGGAATCGAGCATCAGCTTGCGGACCATGGAGCGGTCGGAGGCGACTTCGTTGCCGCAGCCGGAGCCGTTGGAGAAGCCGCCCGCGGCGTCCTGCCGGTGGTAGTAGCCCGGGACGAGATGGTGGAAATGGGAATCGCCGCCGCGGTAGGTGTGGTTGTAGACGACGTCGAGCACCACGCGCAGCCCGGCCCGGTGCAGGCCCTGGACCATGCGCTTGAATTCGCGCACGCGCACGCGGCCGTCGCGGGGATCGGTGGCGTAGGAGCCTTCGGGGACGTTGTAGTTCTCGGGATTGTAGCCCCAGTTGTACTGCCGGCCCGGCTTGGTTTCGTCCACGCCGGCGTAGTCGGCGACGGGCAGCAGGTGCACGTGGGTGATGCCGAGCTCGCGGAGGTGGTCGATGCCCGTGCGGACGCCGCCGGGGCCCTGCGTGCCGCGCGCGGCCACGCCGAGATAGGTGCCGGGGAAGCGGCTGCCGGCAGAGGGATGGATGGTGAAGTCGCGGACGTGGAGTTCGTAGACGACGGCGTCCACGGGATCGGCGAAGGGCGGCCTGGCGTCGCGGGCCCAGCCGGCCGGATCGGTGTCGCGCAGATCGAGGATCATGGCGCGCTCGCCGTTGGCGCCGGCAGAGACGGCGTAGGGATCGACGGCCTCGACGGGCGCGGCCTGGCCGGGATGGACGAGCCGGTAGCGGTAATACTGGTTGCGCAGGTCGCCTTTCACCGTCGCCGTCCACGTGCCTTTCGCGCCCGGAGCCATGGGAACGACGCGCGGCGTTTCCGGCCGGTCGCCGGTGCGGAAGAGCAGGAGTTCGACGGACCGGGCGGTGGGTGCCCAGACGCGGAACGACGCGGCGGTCCGGGAAGGCCGGACGCCGAGGTCCTTGCCGGCATAATGGAACTTTTTCGCGAATTCCTTGGAATCGAATCCCGGGGCGCTCGTGTTTCGTTTCATGACGACCTTTCGCAGATGGGGCGAAAAATACCATCCCTCCGCCGCGGCTGTCGAGGGAGCGCCAGACCCCCGCGCCCTTGCGGCGCGGGTGAAGGAGGATTGCCGCAGGCCGGCGCTCCGCGTGGCATCGACCTTCTTCACCCACGGGACAAGCCCGTGGGGGTCGAATATGTCCGGAAGAACCCCGCGCCCTTGCGGCGCGGGTGAACGAGGGTTGCCGCAGGCCGGCGCTTCGCGTGGCGCCGACCTTCTTCACCCACGGGACAAGCCCGTGGGGGTCGAATATGTCCGGAAGACCCCCGCGCCCTTGCGGCGCGGGTGAACGAGGTCGATCTTCACCGCACTCGCATTCGGAATCCTACTCGCACTCGCAATCCTATTTCCCGTCGGTTTCAGCTCCTTGCTGAATGCCGCCGGGATTAAAGATCGGGATTGCGATTGCGATGGGAACGGCCAGACCCCCCGCCCGGCAGGCCCGGGATTGGCAATCGGCCCGGAGGCGTGGTACCGTGGAAACCGATTTACCCGAAAGGATTTGGAATGAAAACGATCATCATCGGCGGCGTGGCGGGCGGGGCGAGCGCGGCGGCGCGGTTGCGGCGGCTGGACGAGCAGGCGGAAATCGTCCTGCTGGAGAAGGGCCCGCACATGTCCTACGCCAACTGCGGGCTGCCCTACCACCTCGGCAAGATCATTCCCGAGCGGAGCTGGCTGCTGGTGATGACGCCGGAGAATTTCCGCAAGCGCTTCAACGTGGACGTGCGCGTGAACCACGAGGTGACCGCCATCGACCGCGCGAAGAAGACGGTCAAGATCCTGAACCGCCAGACCGGGGCGGAGAGCGAGGAGCGCTACGACAAGCTGGTGATCGCGACGGGTTCCTCGCCGATCCAGCTGAAGCTGCCGGGCATCGATCTGCCCGAAGTGCTGCCGCTGTGGACGCTCGAGGACATGGACCGCATCGCCAAGAAGCTCGACGCGGGCGCCAAGCGCGCGATCGTGGTCGGCGGCGGGTTCGTGGGCATGGAACTGGCCGAGAGCCTGCGGCACCGCGGGCTGGACGTGACGCTCCTGGAAATGGGCCGGCAGCTGCTGCCGACGATGGACGAGGAAATGAGCTCGCTGCTGGCGGAAGAGCTGCGGCTGGCGGGGATCGTCGTCGAACTGGGCGCGACGGTGTCGGCGTTCGCGCCGGCCGCCGGCGGCGGAGTGACGGCGACGGTCAAGGACGGGCGGTCGTGGACGGCGGACGTGGTGGCGCTGTGCGTGGGCGTGAAACCCAATTCCGCGCTGGCGAAGCACGCGGGGCTGGAGACGGGGCCCAAGGGGCATATCGTCGTCGATGCGCGGATGCAAACCAAGGATCCGGACGTCTTCGCCGTGGGCGACGTCGTGGAAGTGGTCGATCCGGTCTTCGGCGCGCAGACGGCGGTGCCGCTGGCGGGCCCGGCGAACCGGCAGGGTCGCATCGCGGCGGACAACGTCCTCGGCCGCGGCCGGCGCTACGAGGGCACTTTCGGCGCCTCGGTGGTGAAGGTCGGCAAGCTGACGGCCGCCAGTTGCGGCCACACGGAAGCCCGGCTGAAGGCGATGGGCAAGAAATACCAGAAGGTCTATCTGCACGCTGGTTCGCACGCGGGCTACTATCCGGGCGCGACGACGCTGCATATCAAGCTGCTGTTCGGCGACGACGGGAAAATCTACGGCGGGCAGGTCATCGGGGCCGAAGGCGCGGACAAGCGCGCGGACGTGCTGGCGACGGCGATGCGCGCGGGGATGGACGTGCGCCAGCTCGCGGAGCTGGAGCTGTGCTATGCCCCGCCGTTCAGCTCGGCCAAGGATCCCATCACCGTGGCGGGCATGATCGCCACGAACGCGCTCGACGGCGTGACGACGCTGGCCCACGCCGACGCGCTGCCGGACGGCGCGCGGCTGCTCGACGTGCGCGAGCCGGCCGAGGTCGCGCAGGGCACGCTCAAGGGCGCGGTGAATATTCCGCTGCACCAGTTGCGCGCGCGCGCGTTCGAGCTGCCGAAGGACCGCAAGATCGTCGTGTTCTGCCAGGTCGGCCTGCGCGGCTACGTCGCCGAGCGCATCCTGAAGCAACTGGGCTACGACGCGGCCAACCTGTCGGGCGGCTACCTGACCTGGAAGCAGTACCAGCCCGAGAAGTGGATGCCCACCGACGAGCAGATCGAACTGGCCACGACGGGCAGCGAGGGCGGGCCGAGCCTGGCGGGAGACGAAGAGGAGCCGAAGACCGTCGTGGACGTGCGGGCGCTGCAATGCCCCGGTCCCGTGGTGCGCATCAAGAAGGATCTCGACGGCCTCGGCGAAGGGGCCACGATCAAAGTGCTGGCCGCGCCGGGTTTCGCGCCGGACCTGGCGAACTGGGCGGCGAGCTGCGGCCACAAGGTCGTGAAGATCGCGCAGAAGGACGGGCACCTCGAAGCGATCGTCCGCAAGGGTTCGCCGTTGCCGTGTACGGGCGCGGCGGGCGGCGGCAATTCCGGCGCGATGGTGCTGTTCAGCAACGATCTCGACAAGGCGCTGGCCGCGCTGATCATCGCGACGGGCATGGCGGCGGCGGGGATGCAGGTCAGCATCTTCTTCACCTTCTGGGGCCTGAGCGTGCTGCGGAAGAATCCGGGGCCGCAGGTCAAGAAGAGCCTGCTGAGCGCGATGTTCGGGTGGATGCTGCCCAAGGGCGCGACGAAGCTGGCGCTCTCCAAGATGCACATGGCGGGCATGGGCACAGCGATGATGAAATACGTGATGGCCAGCCAGAACGTGGCGTCGTTGCCGGAGATGCTCCAGAACGCGCGGGCCATGGGCGTGAAGTTCATCGCCTGCGACATGGCCATGGGCGTCATGGGCATCACCCGCGAAGAACTGATCGACGTCGACGAAGTCGCCGGCGTCGCCACCTTCATCGCGCGCGCCAAGGAAAGCGGACCGACGCTGTTTATCTAGGAAATCCTTTAGACAGGATTTACAGGATTTTCCAGGATTTGCAGGATTTTCAAATCCGGAATGATCGCATCTAGTTCTCCATCAATGATATTAGATTCGATTATCATTATATTCTAGCAACTTGCTTGCATATCCGGAAATCGGGGGTATTGTGACCTGTCCGAGACAGGACAGAGACAGGAGACCAGAAGATGAACATAAACATGAATGGATTGATTGGATTCGCGGTTTTGGGTCTGGCGGCGACGGCTTCCGGCCAGGGCGCGCCGGCGTTGGTTTTCGAACCGTTGCCGTATGCCTACGACGCCTTGGAGCCGTACATCGACGCGCAGACGATGGAAATCCACTACTCGCGGCACCACCAGACCTACTTCAACAACCTGACGAAGGCGGTGGCGGGCACGGAGCTGGAAGGCCAGTCGCTGGAAGCGTTGTTCGCCAAGATGAGCCAGTTGCCGGTCACGGTGCGCAACAACGGCGGCGGGCATTGGAACCACGCGCTGTTCTGGAAGAGCCTGTCGCCGCAGGGCGGCGGCCAGCCGGACGGCGACTTGCTGGCGGCGATCGAAAAGGCGTTCGGCTCGTTCGACGAATTCAAGAAGCAGTTCGACGCGGCGGCGGTCGGTCGGTTCGGCAGCGGCTGGGCCTGGCTGGTCGCGGACGCCGACGGCAAGCTGTTCGTGAGTTCCACGCCGAACCAGGACAACCCGCTGATGGACGTCGCCGAGAAGCGCGGCACGCCGCTGCTGGGCCTGGACGTGTGGGAACACGCCTACTACCTGAAGTACCAGAACAAGCGCGCGGACTACATCGCCGCGTTCTGGAACCTGGTCAACTGGCCCGAAGTCGCCGCGCGGTTCGCGGCGGCGAAGAAATAAGCGGCGGATTCGCCGGCTGAAAAAGGGCGCCGTTTTCACGGTGCCCTTTTTTGGGGCGGTGCTTACTCCACCATCAGTTTTTTCGCGAGGCGCAGGGCGGTATCGGCATCGTCCAGCTCGATCGTCAGTTCGCCGCCGGAGATCGGGGCATTGACCAGCGGAGTGGAGACGGTTTCGCCGGCGATTTCGAAGGCGATGGTACTGCCCAGGTTGGCTTGCGTGAAATTCGCCATTTCTCCGGCTTTGCCGGCGGTCAGGACGATTTCGAGGGCCGGTTTCGCCTGCTGGGCCAGAACGACTTTCACGGACGTGGCGTCGCGGGGGGCGATGGAAAACTTGTTCAATTCCTCGGCTTGCGCCGCGGCCGCGAAGCCGGCGAGGGCGATCAGCATCCAGGCGATTCGTTTCATGCGGTTCCTTTCGGGGCAGATGCCGCTGAGCATCCGACTTCGCAAAGGATAGGCATGCGGGCCGTTTGAATCAAGACGGGATGGGCCTGTGGCAGATTCGCCGGCGGGCGCGCGAATCTGCCGTATCCCGAGGCAAGGATCAGGGCGCGGGGAGTTTTTGCACGGGGATGCAAATGTCGACGAGATGTTTCTGCTCCGGATCTTCGGACGAGTCGTTCTTCTGGAGTTCGTAGGCGAGGCCGGCGGGGGCATGGCTACTTTTGGGAATCCATTCGCCGTAGAGGTAGCCCCAGGCCGCGCCGAACTGGTCGGACGGAATCGCGAACCGGCCGACGGCATGGGGGCCGGCGGGCAGCGTCAGGACCTGGATGCCGGCCGGCGGAACCGCGTCGGCGGGGATCGTGATGCCGAACCACAGACGCTGTTGTCCCGGAGGCGTGGACGCGGGGTCGTCGGGATAGATGCAGGCGATCAAGGTCTTGGCGGGGAAATCCCAGAGTTTGGCGGGCAGCGCCCAGTCGAGCAGTTTTTGGAGCAGGATGTCGTAGATGCCGGGATTGTTCTGGAAGTTGCCGATTTGTTCGACGTACGCCACGCGGCGGGCGGGGAGGTCTTCCACGGCGACGGGGGCGAGCAGTCCGGGCGGCGCGGCCTGCGCCATCGTGCCCACCATGCCTGCCAACGCCATCACGATTCGTTTCGTTTTCATAGTTTCTCCTGGTGCGGGGCGCCGCGGCATGCGGCGCCCATGTACGGAAGGTTGTGCCTGAAAACGCAAATGAACACTTTTCCCGGCTTGCGGGTTTCGTTTCCGCACTTGCGGGGCCGCGGGCGTGACGCCGGGGGGCGGACGTGGTAGCGTGGCGGGGATGAATTCGGACCGGTTCGATTGGATTTTGCGCGGCGGGACCGTGGTGGACGGGCTCGGCGGCGCAGGCGTGCGGGCCGACGTCGGGCTCGCGGGCGACCGCATCGCGGCGGTGGGGGATCTGGCGCGGGCGCAGGCAGCCAACGAATTCGACGCGACGGGGCTGCTGGTGTGTCCGGGCTTCATCGACGTGCACACGCATTCGGATGCGTACCTGCTGATCGAACCGGGCGCGCCGTCGAAGATCCGGCAGGGCGTGACGACGGAGATCACGGGCAACTGCGGCGCGAGCGCCGCGCCGAGATGGCCGGGCTACACGATGCCGTCGGACTGGCTGAGGCAGAAATATCCCGGTGATTGGCGTTCCGTGGCGGAATATCGCTCCCTGCTGGACGCGCAGAAGCCGGCGGTGAATTCGGCGATGCTGATCGGGCACCGCGCGGTCCGCGCGGCGGTCATGGGGATCGAACCGCGGGCGGCGACGAAGGACGAAATCGCGCGGATGGCGAAGCTGCTGGAACAGGCGCTGGAAGAAGGTGGCGCGGGATTGAGCACGGGGCTGGTCTATGCGCCGGCGATGTACGCTCAGCCGGAAGAAATCCAGGCGCTGGCGAAGGTGGTGGCGCGGCACGGGGGCATCTACGCCACGCACATGCGCAGCGAGGGCGGTGCGTTGCTGGAAGCCATCGAGGAAGCCTTGGACGTCGCGCGCGCCAGCGGCGTGCGACTGCAGATTTCGCATCTGAAGACGGCGGGGCGGGCGAACTGGGGCAAACTCGATGCCGCGCTGGAGAAAATCCGCGCGGCACAGGCGGCGGGCATCGAAGTGGCCTCGGATCGGTATCCATACACCGCGTCGTGCACGGATCTGGACGTCATTTTGCCGACCTGGGCGGCGCAGGGCGGACGCGAGGCGATCCTGGCGCGCCTGCGCGATCCGGCGGAGCGAGCGAAGATCCGCGCGGAGATGGCCGCGGCGCGGGACGAGAAGTATTGGGAGAACGTGTGGGTGGGCAGCGTGCGCCATCCGGACAACGCGCCGTTCGCGGGCAAACCCATCGCGCTGGCGGCGGAGGCATGGAAGCTGCATCCGCTGGACGCGGCGCTGCGCTTCATGGAGACGGACGAGCTGTTCACGGGCGGCATCTTCTTCGGGATGAGCGAAGACAACCTATGGCGCATCCTGGCCGAGCCGTGGACGATGATCGGTTCCGACGCCTCGATCCGGTCGCCGACCGGGCCGTTGAGCCACGACCATCCGCATCCGCGCGCCTACGGCACGTTCGGGCGGTTTCTGCGCGCGACGCTGGACGGCAAGACGGTGGGCGTCGGCGAAGCGGTGCGCAAGATGACGAGCCTGCCGGCGGAGCATTTCCGCCTGAAAGACCGCGGCGTGCTGCTCGTCGGCGCTTTCGCGGACGTCGTGGCGCTCGATCCGAAGACGTTCCGGGATTTGGCGACCTACGAAAAGCCGCACCAGTTCTGCGCGGGGATTTCGGCGGTCTGGGTGAACGGCACGGCGACGCTCCGCGACGGCAAAGAAACCGGCGGGCGCGGGGGTCGGTATCTGGGCTGAGGCCATGGGCGAGTCCGCGGAGCAGGCGAAATTCAACTTGCCGCCGCCGGGGCCGGCGGACCGCGGGTATTTGAAGGAAGTTTTCACGCCGGGCGGGGCGGGGCGCGTGCAGGAGGTGGAGGACGCGGCGCGGGCGTGGCTGGCGCTGGCGGCGTCGCGCGCGGCGACGGGGCCGCTGGTGGTCGTGGCGGAAAGCTCGCTGGCGCTGGAATTGCTCTGGCAGGATTTGCAGACGCTGGGCGCGGGGGAATCCGCCGCGAAGCTGCCGGCGCTGAACGTGGAGGCGTCGAAGCTGGCGTCGGGGCAGCCGTCGCCCGACGTCAGCGGCGAGCGGCTGAAAACCCTGCAGCGGTGCTTGGCGTGGAAGGGGCGGGGCATCGTGGCGACCTGCGTGCAGGCGCTGCTGGAACCGGTGGCGGCGCCGGACCGGATGCGGCAGGGCAGCGAGCGCGTGGCGGTCGGCCAGGAATACGATCTGGATGCGCTGTGCGAGCGCCTGGCGGCGGCGGGGTACGAATTCGAAGTCGAAGTGCTGGCGAAAGGACAGGCGTCGCGCCGCGGCGGATTGCTGGACGTGTGGCCGTTGACGGAAGACTGGCCGGCGCGGCTGGAATTCTTCGGCGACGCCTTGGAAAGCCTGCGGCGCTTCGATCCGGCCGAGCAGCGGTCGCGCGAGGCGATCAAGGAACTGTCCATTCCGCCGGCGACGGACGCGGCGCCGGACGGCGCGGCGGTCGCGCCGACGGAATACTTACCGGCGGACGCCTCGTTCCTGTGGCTCGATCCGGACGCGATCCTGCACCACTACGCGATGAGCGCGGAGCTGGCGGGTCGCGGCGGGGCGGAAGGTTCGCCCGAGCGCGACTTCGCGAACTGGCGGCTGGAACTGGCGCGGAAATTCGCGGGCGGGGGGCAGCTCGACGCGGGCGGCGGCGACGCGGCGCGGGATCTGGGCGCGCGGCCGTGCGAGGGGCTCGCGGCGCTGTCGGCGCGGGCGGTGCCGCCGGACGTGCTCGAGCGCGAGCGCCGAAAATGGCACGCCGAGCTGGCCGCGCGCGCGGCGGACGGCTGGAAGATCGAATTGTTTTTCCACACGGAAGCGGGCGCCAAGCGGTTCGCGGCGGCGTACGGGACGCCGGCGGGATTCGCGACGCGGCTGGGCGCGCTGAGCGGCGGCTTCGAGCTGCCGGGCGCGAAATGGATGGCGGTGGCCGAGGCCGATTTCTACGGCACGCGGCGGGCGCTGCCCGCGCGCCGCAAGACGGCGGGCGGGTCCGCGGCGCGCGACGCGACGGGCGAACGGCTGACGGACTGGACCGACCTGCGGCCGGGCGAGCTGGTGGTGCACGTCGACCACGGCATCGGGAAATACCTGGGGCTCTACGAAATCGTGTTCGATGGGCAGTTGCAGGAAGCGCTGGCGGTGGAATACGCCGAGAACGCGCGGCTGTATGTGCCCACGAGCCAGACCCACCTGCTGAGCCGTTACGTCGGCGTGGGGCGGACCAAGCCGCAACTGCACGCGATCGGCGGCAAGCGCTGGCTGAAGGAAAAGATCGCGGCCGAGCGGGCGGCGAGCGATCTGGCGGCGCAGATGCTGGAGACCCAGGCGCGGAGGGCGGCGCTCGACGGGCATGCCTTTGCGAAGGACACCCCGTGGCAGTTCGATTTCGAACAGGCGTTTCCGTACGCCGAGACCGACGACCAGTTGCGGGCCATCGCCGACGTCAAGCGCGACATGGAATCCAAGCGGCCGATGGACCGCCTGATCTGCGGCGACGTGGGCTACGGCAAAACCGAGGTCGCGATGCGCGCCGCGTTCAAGGCAGTGATGGACGGCAAGCAGGTGGCGGTGCTGGTGCCGACGACGGTGCTGGCGCAGCAGCACTACGAGACCTTCCTGGAGCGCATGGGGCGGTTTCCGGTGGCGGTCGAGATGGTGAGCCGGTTCCGGACGAAAGCCGAGCAGGCGGCGGTGCTGGCGCGGGCGGCGCAGAAGAAGGTGGACGTGCTGATCGGCACGCACCGCCTGCTGCAGCGCGACGTGAAGTTCGCGGATCTGGGGTTGGTGATCATCGACGAAGAGCAGCGCTTCGGGGTGGCGGCGAAGGAACACCTCAAGCGCATGCGCGAGATGGTGGACGTGCTGACGCTGTCGGCCACGCCGATTCCGCGGACGCTGTACCTGAGCCTGACGGGGGCGCGGGACATGAGCCTGATCCAGACGCCCCCGCGCGAACGGCTGGCGATCGAGACCTACATCGCGCAGGACAGCGATGAACTGGTGAAGGAGGCGGTGCTGCGGGAGGTGAACCGCGGCGGGCAGGTGTTCGTGCTGCACAACCGCATCCAGACCATCCAATGGATGAAAGAGCGGCTCGAGCGGCTGCTGCCGGGCATCCGGGTCGGGGTGGGCCACGGGCGGATGACGGAGAAGACGCTGGCGGCCGTGATGCACCGGTTCGTGCGGCGGGAATACGACGTGCTGCTGTGCACGACGATCATCGAGAGCGGCGTGGACATCCCGAACGTGAACACGATCCTGATCGACCGGGCGGACCGGTTCGGGATGGCGGACCTGTACCAGCTGCGGGGGCGGGTGGGGCGGAGCAAGCAGCAGGCCTATGCCTATCTGCTGCTGCCGCGGCACGGGGCGCTGTTCAATACGGCGCGGCGGCGCATCAGCGCGATCAAGCGGCATACGAGCCTGGGGGCGGGGTTCAAGCTGGCGCTGCGCGACCTGGAAATCCGCGGCGCGGGCAACGTGCTGGGCGCGGCGCAGAGCGGGCACATCGCGGCGGTGGGCTTCGACCTGTACTGCCAGTTGCTGAACCGGACCGTGGCGCGGCTGAAGGGCGAGGCCGAGCGGCCGATCATCGAGGTGGCGGTGCATTTGGACTTCCTGGACCTGACGCCCGATCCGGAGCGCGAGGAAAACGCGGCGGTGATTCCGCGGGCGTACGTCGAGGACGAGAGCCAGCGGATCGGCATGTACCGGAAGATCGCGGGGATTTCGTTCGAGAGCGAAGTGGACGCCCTCGCCGAAGAATTCCGCGACCGATTCGGGCCTTTGCCGGCGGCGACGAAGCGGCTCTTGGCGATCGCGCGGCTGCGGATCCTGGCGGCGGGGCTGGGGCTGAAGAGCGTAGCGACGGACGGCGACCGGCTGTTGCTGGGCAAGGGGCGGGACGAATTCCATCTGGTGAACGGCAAGCATATCCGCCTGCACAAGCACGGCGCGGACGAGCGGCTGGCCGAGATCGACAAGCGTCTGCGGCAGCTGGCCGGGGGCCGGAAAAAGAACGGGCGGGAGGCCTGACGTGACCGCGTCAGTGAAAATCGTCTTGAGCGGCGAAATCGGTTCCGGAAAGAGCACCGTCGTGCGCGCGGCCATGCAGCGGCTGGGCTGGGAGCGACCCGGCGGATTCCGCACGCATTGGGACGGGGCCGGGCGGGGGGCGCGGCATCTGTATTTCGAGACCTGGGGCGGCGAGCGGCACCTCATGGCGCAGCGGATGCCGGCGGCAGGGGACGCGGTTCCCTACGAACTGGACCGCGCGAATTTCTCCCGGCTCGCGGTGGCCAGCCTGGCGGAGGCCGCAACGGGGCGGCCCGTGGTCATCGACGAACTCGGCCTGATCGAACTGGATGCGGACGGCTTCCCGGAAGCGGTGGTGCGGCTGTTCCGCGGGGATGCGCCGGTGCTGGCGGTGATCCAGCAACGGGCCTTGGACCGCTGGCTGGAGGCGATCGGCCGCGAACGCGTGACCCGGCGGGTGGATGCGACTGCCGCCAACCGCGCCGCCTTGCCGGCGCAGATCGCCGCCTGGTTCGGCGCCTGAGGTTTTCCGTTGTGCGGAAAAGCGGCGGAATGCGATAGTGGACAAATCCCGGATTCGCAGCGAGGAAACATGGGCAAGATCAGACCAACGCGTAAGGATCGGTTCGGCACGCCGGAGCGCCTGCCGCACCTGCGGATCATCTGCGCCACGCTCGGTCCTGGCAAAGCCCGCCTGCTGGAGTTGATCGCGGCGGAACACTCGATCAGCGAGGCCGCCCGCAAAATGAAAATGAGCTACAAGCGCGCCTGGGAACTGATCGAGGCGATGAATTCCTGTTTCCGGCAGCCGCTGGTGGTCTCGGTCACCGGCGGAAAGCAGGGCGGCGGCTCGCGGCTGTCCCCGGCGGGGAAAAAGGCGCTGGCGCTCTACCGGACCATCTATGAAAAGAGCCAGGCCGTCGGCGCCGCCGAACTGAAGCGCCTGTGCCGGATGCTGAAGCCGTAGGCTGATCTCACGGCACGACCGCGACGCGATAGAACGCGTTGGTTCCATCCGCGGGCAGGCTTTCCATCCAATCGGTTTCGGCGCCGGCCGGAACCAGGTTGGTCACGAACGTCCAGCCGTCGGGCCGCATCAGGTCCAGGGTCCGTTCGATCCGGCAGGCGACCAGCGGGGTGCAGTTGGCGAGACGGACGGTCACGTTGCCGTCGGCGACGGCGATTTGGGGAACTGCGGGCGCGCGCACGGCGACCTTCACGTCCACGCGCGGCCGGTAGGCGGGCGCATAGGACAAATCGTCGGAGCTGGTGAACGGCGCGCGGGGCATGCCGGTGACGGGCACGGGCGTTTCATCGATCATCAGCAGCGCCCCGTGGGCCAGCAAGTTGCTGCGGGCGGCGGGATTCGCCAGCAGCGGCGCAACGTCCCAACTGAAGAAACGGTCGTGCTGGGATTCGTCGAGGACGTCTTCCTTGACGCCGACGACGGGGAAAGCGGCGTCGAAATCGCCGCCGGGCGCGGTCCAGGCGTTGGTGCCGTCGGCCGTGAGCCAGGTGGCGCCGTCGGCGGGCGCGGCGCCGTCGCCGGTGCCTTCCGCAAAGGACCGCGTCAGCGGGTAGAGAGTGACGTTGCGGTCGGCGGTGTTGTCCTGCCAGACGTAGAAGAACACCTTGGCGGAAACGACGTCGGCGGGGTCGTACAAGCCGACTTCCGGCGGCAGCCGGAACAGCCCGCGGCAGACGGAGGCATCGCTGCTGTTGACCAGCGTCTTGACGGTGGTGGCGGCGCCGTAGTTCCGCGCGACGTTTTCGGCGCGGCTGTCCAGATAGGCGTCGTCGGCGATGGCGAACGACAGCGGCGCGGCAAAAACGACGCGGACGTACGGCCTTTGCGCGGCGACGGCGCCTTCCGAACTGGTAAACGGCGCGCGGGGCGTGCCGCTGGGCGGGAGCGGGGTTTCTTCGATCTGCAGCAGCGCGCCGTTGGCCAGGAGATTGCTGCGGGCGGAAGGCTGCGCCAGCAGCGCGGTGACGTCCCAGCGGAAAAATCCGTCGCCGCCGGCCTCGCCCACGACGGGGAAGTTGGCGTCGAAATCGCCGCCGGCCGCCGTCCAGGCGTTGGAGCCGTCGCAGGTGTTCCACGTGGCGCCGTCGGCGGGCAGGGCGCCCGTGCCTTCGACGAAGGGGCGCGTCAGGGGATACAGCCGGATGGCGCGGCCGGCGGTTTGGTCGCTGAACACGTAGAAGCAGACCTGGACTTGGGCGAGTTTGCCGGTGGCGTACTGACCGAGTTCGGCCGGGAGCCGGAACAAGCCGCGGCCGGCGGAGCCGTTGCTGTTGATGAGCACCTTGACGTTGATGGCGGCGCCGAAATTGGTGACGGGTCCGGCGCTGTCCACGTAGGTATCGACGTCGATCGGCAACCGGACGTCGTCGGCGCGGGTTGCGATCGGGGCGGCCCACAGGCCGGCGAGGAAGATCAGGGCCGGCCAGCGGAAGGCACGGGGGTGGAACGAAACGGGGGTCATGGGAGCGCTCCTTGCTTTCAATATATATAGGGGAACCAAGTCAGGTCGCCGCGCGCGGGAATGCGGGGGTTCTTGAGTTTGTCGTCCCAGAGATCGTTGCGCCAGGCGACGTGGCCATCGAGATAGAGCACGTTGCCGCCGAGACCGCCGAAGAGGTGGGCGTGGCGCTCGGTGAGGGCGCGGGCGTCTTCGCCGCCGTAGCGGCCGGCCGAGCCGAGGCCGCCGGCCTGGTTGTTGCCTTGGCTGGGGTCGAGCGTCTGCTCGAACATGAGGATGGTGCGGGCGGGGGCCATGGCCTTGCCGAGAAACAGGAAACTGGCCTGGGGCTCGACGTTCCACGGCAGGCCGAAGCTGAAATCGTGGGCGAGATAGGAATTCATCGCGTAGCTGAAATAGCCTTGGCTTTCGGGGGAATAGCTGTAGTGGGCGTCGGGGATCAGATGCGCGGCGGGGCATTGCCAGATGCCGCGGGTGGGCTTCCGGCCGTCGGGATGGTCGCGCCAGGGCCGTGCGCCCAGATAGGGCGGCACCACGTCCATCCAGCCATGCAGGCCTTGGTCGGTTCCCCGGACCTCCCGCTCCTGCCCGTCGGGATGCGGCAGGAAACCCTTGTGGTCGGCGGCATAGGCCAGCATGCCGATGCCCCAGTTGCGCAGGTTGGACTTGCAGGCGGCTTCCTGGGCCAAGGCGACGCCCTTGCGGAAGAACGGCGTCAGGATCGCGGCCAGCAGCGCCAGGACGGCGACGACCACCAGCAGTTCGACCAGGGTAAACCCTGCCCGAACTTGCCTCCGCCAAGGCTTCGGCTGGCAGGCCAGCCGTTCGACCAGGCTGAAGCCCGCCGGACCGCGGGCCCTATGGACGGAACAAGGCATGTTCGTACTATAGGGCGGGCCGCGGCGGAGTCAATTCTGTTATATCCAATTGGATATAACGGTGGCGGCCGGCGGCGCGGGGCGGAATCTTTTTGACGCCCGCCGCAAACTGCGCGAAGGTAGGCCGCGAAGGTCCAGTGGACGATGCTCGGCAAAGATCCCATTTTGGATATCGACTTCAACGGGCTGTACCGGCAGCAGCGCCGGCGGTCGTCGTTCGGCCCGCGCTCGCGCGCGGACTGGGACCGGCGGGCCGAAGCGCGCAGCCGCAACGAGAAGGGCAGCGACTATGCGCGCCAGTTGCTGGCGCGCCTCGACCTCGACGGCGTGGAGACGGTGCTCGACGTCGGTTGCGGCAGCGGCAACCTGGCCCTGCCGCTCGCGCGCCGCGTCCGCCGCGTCCACGCCCTGGACTTCTCCGCGGAGATGCTCCGCCTGCTGCGGGCCAACGCCCGCGCCGAAGGCGTGCGCAACGTCGTCGTCCATCGGCGCGCCTGGACCGACGACTGGACGCGCGTCCCGCGCGCGGATCTCGTCCTCTGTTCCCGGGCGATGGACGTGGACGACCTGCGCGCCGCGCTGAAGAAAATGACCGCGCATGCCCGCCGCCGGTGCTGCCTGACGATGCACGCCGGTCCCACCTTCCTGAGCGCCGACGTGTACCGGACGCTCCGCCGCGCCGTCGTTCCGCGGCCCGGCTACGTCTACGCCGTGAACGTCCTGTACCAGATGGGATTCCGCGCCAGCGTCGGCTTCCTGCACACCGTCGGCGGCCTAGACTACGACGCGCCGGAGCCCTTCATCGACGGCATCCGCTGGCGCCTCGGTTCCCTGACGCCGGCCGAGGAGCGGCGGCTGGCGGCCTACTTCCGGGCGTTGCCGCGCACTCCGGAAGGGAAAACCCGTTATCGGCACGAGTTCACGTGGGCCGTGCTGACGTGGGAGACCGCGCCGCGATGAAGCCGGCGGAGCGGAGCGGACTGGACCGCGACCGGGCGGTGGAGCGGCTCACGGCCCTCTGGGCGCTCAACGAAGCCGGGTTGGGCGGCTTCATCCACGCGTTGCGCGTGCCGTTCACCGGTGTCGTGATCGGTTCCACGGCGGTCGTGCTGATCGCGTTGATCGCGTTTTTCGCGGAGCGGCCGTTCAAGGCGCTTCTGAAAGCGACGGTGGTGGTGGTGCTGGTCAAGGCGGCAGCCAGTCCGCACACGCCCTTGCCCGCCTACGTGGCGGTTTCCTTCCAGGGGTTGGCCGGCGCGATCCTGTTCGGGCTGCTGCCTTCGCTGCGGCTTGGCGCCTTGCTGCTGGGACTGCTGGCGCTGTGGCAGGGCGCCGTCCAGAAACTGGTGGTGATGAGTTTGCTCTACGGCCGTTCGCTCTGGGATTCCGTGGATGCGGTCGGCCGCTGGATCCTGGAAAAAATGGGCAGCGGGCCGGGCGAACTGTCGCCGACCGGCTGGTTCCTGGCCGTCTACCTGGGCTACTACACCCTGGCCGGCCTGATCACCGGCTGGCTGGCCGGGGCCATTCCCGGCGAAATCGGCCGGGCCTTGGATCGGCCGCGGCCCGGGCCGCGGGCCGCGGCGGAGGCGGCGCCGGTTCTGCCGCGCGTTTCGGCGCGCAAACGCTGGTGGCAACGCACCCCGTTCCGCGCGGGCGCGGTGCTGGCGCTGCTGCTGCTGGCGACGACGTGGCTGGCGCCGGGGCCGGGGAGCTGGAGCCAGGGGCTGCGCGTGGTGGTACGCGTGGTGGTCGTGCTGGCCCTGTGGCTGGGGGTGTTGCGCCCGCTGGGCCGAGCGCTGTTCCGCCGCTTCCGCCGGCGCGAGCAGGCGGCCTATGGGGCGGACGTCGCGCGCGCGCTGGAGCAATTGCCCGGCTTGCGGCAGATCGCCGCCCAGGCGTGGCGGGTCAGCGGCGACGCCGCGGGATTCCGCCGCTGGAAGCGATTTCTCGTGGAACTGATCCTGTTGGCGCTGGCGGGCGATCCCGCCGAAGCGGAGGCATGACATGGTGAGTCCCTGGATCACGGGAGCCCTCGGCTGGGCGTTTTTCGGGCCGCTGGGCGGCTTGTTCGGCTACGCGGCGGGATCGCTGTTCAACGCGGCGCAGCGCGAAAGCGCGGGGCGCGCGCCGGGCGGCGCCGAGCCGCAGGCCGGACCCGAAGCGGCGCGCAACGGGTTCATCGCCAGCCTGCTGGCGCTGACGGCGGCGATGATGAAGGCCGACGGGCGCGCGACGAAATCCGAACTCGACGTGGTGAAGGCGTTTTTCGCGCAGCAGTTCGGGAAGGAAACCGCGCAGGAAGCGCTGCGGATGCTGCGCGATCTGCTGGCGCGCGACATCCCGCTCGGGCCGATCTGCGCGCAGATCCAGCGGAACATGAACTATTCCCAGCGGCTGGCGCTGCTGCATTTCCTGTTCAGCATCGCCCACGCCGACGGCGAGCTGCATCCGGCGGAAGACCGGCTGCTGGCGCGGCTGGCCTCCGATCTGGGCCTGCACGGCGCGGACGTGCGGTCCATCGCGGCGATGTTCGCGCCGAAGGCCGATGCGAACGCGGACTACCGCGTGCTGGAAATTTCGCCGAACGCCTCCGACGACGAGGTGCGCCGGGCATACCGCCGGATGTCGATGAAGCACCATCCCGACAAGGTGGCGCATCTCGGCGCCGAGTTCCAGAAGGCGGCGACGGAGAAATTCCAGCGCGTCAACGCCGCCTACGCGGCGATCAAGAAGGCGCGCGGCCTGGCCTGAAGGCGGGGAAGCGGCCATGAAGCACCCGCGGCGGAAAGAACAGCGCGAGTTTCCGTTCGCGGCCGAATTCCGCTTCTACGAGGAGCTGAACGATTTCCTCAGGCCCGAGCAGCGCCAGCGGACGGTGGCCTATCGGTTCAACGGGCATCCCGGCATCAAGGATCCGATCGAAGCGCTGGGCGTGCCGCACGTGGAGGTCGAGCTGATCGTCGTCAACGGGGAGTCCGTCGGCTTCGACTACCGGCTGCAGGACGGCGACCGGGTGGCGGTGTATCCCGTTTTCGAGAGTTTCGACGTGTCGCCGGCCGTGAAGTTGCGGGAAAAACCGCTGCGGAAGATCGCGTTCGTGGTGGACGTCAATCTGGGCCGGCTGGCGCGGCTGCTGCGGCTGCTGGGATTCGACGCGCTGTTTTCCAACGCCTACGCCGACGACGAGATCGCGGCGATTTCCGAAGCGCAGGGACGCATCGTGCTGACGCGCGACCGGCGGCTGCTGCACGCCAAGGCGGTGACGCACGGCTACTGGGTGCGGTCGGTCTGGCCGCGGCGGCAGGTGGACGAGGTGGTGCGGCGGTTCGACCTGGCCGGTCTGATCCGGCCGTTCTCGCGCTGCGCGGACTGCAACGGGCGGATCGAACCCGTCGCGAAAGAGGCGGTCGCCGACCGGCTGGAGCCCAAGACGAAGAAATACTTCGACAAGTTCTACCGCTGTCCCGGCTGCGGCAAGATCTACTGGGAAGGTTCCCACGTCGACAAGCTGCGCGAACGGTTTTCCGGCATGCTGTGAAGCGGCCGGGGGGTGCGGGCGGGGGACTTCGTTTCGAAAAAATAACCATTGCGGGCTTGCGCGTCGCGGGCGGAGAAGCCGATGATTCCGGGTGGAGAAACCGGCAGGCGGAATCCGGCAAGGGGCAGAACAACGGCCATGAGCGCAACCGGCAGGCGGCATGCGGGCGGACGGGGAAGGACCGGCCGGTGGCTGGCCATCGGCTGGGCGGTCTTGTGCGGAGCCATCTCCGCTCCGGGCCAAGGCCTGCAAATTCCCTTCTACGGCCAGCGGGTGGCCCACGTGCTCTACGGATACAGCAATCCGGCCGCGCTGGCGGTGGAACTGCGGGTGCAGCGGCCGGGCGGAACCGAATGGACGACGCTGGCGTCGGGCGGCACGTCCATCGGCGGGCAACGGCGGGATGGCGATCTGGATGCGGGCACGCACACCTATGAAATCCGCCAGCGCGTCCGGGTTCCGGATCCCGAGCATCCGGGGCAAACCATCGAAGAATGGCAGAGCCTGGGGGGCGCGGCGGTCGAACTGGACGGGCGGAAGCTCAACGGCACGTTGCTGTACGATGAAACCGTTTCCGGCACGGGCACGGTGATGAGCGTGGTGACGGTGCCGGCGGATTTCACGCTGACGATCGAGGACGCGGCGGTGGCCAAGGGTTCGCCGAGCGCCTACGTCGACGTGTACGGGAACGTCGCGATCGGGTCGGCGGTCCACGTCGAGCCGGCCATCCTGTTGTGGGAGCACGCCTACCATTTCACGGCGCCGGGACGGGTGAATCTGGCCTTTGTGTCCGGGACGGGCGGATCGAGCATCACGGGCGGGACCAATCTCAACGCGACGTTCTACCACGGCGACTTCACGCTGGCCGACTGCACGGCCGACGTGCGGGTCACGGTCTCCATGCCCAGCGTGGCGCTGGACGGGCTCCGGGGCGTCACGCTGATTCCGGAATGCGGCGCGCTGACGCTGACGGGGAGCAGCAACGTCTGGCTGGAACTGGCTTCGACGACGGGGGCCATCGCGATCGCCGACAGCGCCATCCACTTCAGCGGGACGTCGCCGCCCAACCGGACGGGCAACACCTTCGATTTCGAGAACGTGGTTTGGGACGGCGCGCCGCTGCGGTTGAGCCGGCCGATGACGGCGCGCCGCTGCGATTTCCAGAGCGGCTTGACCGTCGTCAACACCACGCTGAAGGCCGACGACACGGCGTTCGGGGGCCTGCTGGACCTGCAGAAAGCGGGGGCCGGCACGAAGCTGCAGCGCTGCTTCCTGCGCGCCGGGGTGGCGATCTACGCGGGCGAGCCGGAATTCGCGGATTGCGAATTCGCCGGGGTGGTCGGGCTGTACAACCGCACCGCGGCGAAGATCGCCGGCAGCATCCTGCTGGACAAGATCTACGTCGCGAACGACGAGTTCTGGTATCCGCCGACGTGGCACTCCGCGGCCACGCCCAGCCCCACGATCGAAAACAACAGCTTCCTGGGGGAGGAAGCCTTCGACGTGCAGTTCGGGATGCCGGAACTGCCGGCGCCGATCGCGATCGGGGCGAACTACTACGGGGACCCGTCGGGCGTCCGCCACGGCTATCCGGAGAACGAATTTCTGGGTTGGAACATGACGCACGAGGGCGCGTGGGTGGTCGGAAACAACGCCGGGCGGTTCCAGTTCGCGGCGCCGCTGGCGACGGGCGCGACGACGCGCCAAGACAAGAAAACGTTCCCGAAATTCTGGGTGAACGGCTGGATCGCGGGACAGAACGCGGTGGTGCACCACGGCAACGGCGGCGGATCGCCGATGATGGTCGGGCGGGACACGCTGGTGAGCGTGGAACTGCTGACCTCGGATTTCAACGTCCAGAACGTGCGGGTCTACGCGGAGTACAACGGGGGGCGGCACGAGGCCAAGTTCACGGGGCCGCTTTCGCGCGACGTCGTGGCGAGCCGCGCGAACCGGGTCTGGCAGGGGATGGGGCGGACGTTCGACGTCGTGCTGCCGGGACATTCGGCCTCCTCGATGCCGCTGGAGGTGTACGCGGACCTGTCGGGGATCGGCGGCGGATTCGACGAGGCCGTGGTGCCGACGAACCCGGCACTGCTGGTTTCGACGACGCTGAACTTCGGCCTGCCGCGGCCGACGCGCGATTTCACGCTCAGCGTGGTGCCGGTGAAGGTGAGCGGATTGCTGTTCGCCAAGGGGCCGCCGGCGGCGAATGCCGTGGCGCAGGCGCTGCGGAAGCGGCTGCCGGCGATGTTTCCGATTCCGGCGGAGCGGGTGCAGGTGCGGGTGGATCCGCCGGTGACGGTGTATTCGAGCGCGGACTGGGTGAGCGCGCTGCCGCTGATGTACAAGATCGCGGCGGCGCTGGCCGGGCGCGATGCCGTATGCGACGCCTTCCTGGGAAATCCGGAGTACGTGGCGCCGGATTTCACGGTGGCGGTGCTGCCGGCCGGATCGCTGCACGTGTTCTTCGGCTGGGGCAAGGCGGACGGGGCGAACACCAAGCTGTTCCGGAACGTCGTGCTGGTGGACGAGGAAAAGCCGCTGGCGGTGATCCACGAGCTGGGGCACGCCATGGGACAGCATCTCGACCAAGAGCAGTACGACCAGTATCCGCCGACGGGGCGGCGGCTGGAGGCGATGACGGCCTTCTGGACGGAGGGGACGCCGGACGGAATGTTCCAGGCGTTCCACCGCGCGCTGCATTTTCCGGGAAGCTGGTACAACTGGTACGAGGATTTCGACTGGTACGACGTGATGGGCAACGCGGACAACACGATCTGGCCGATTCCGGCGACGGTGAACGCCTTCCAAGGTTGGTTCCAGGCCAACCTGTACGGCGCCAAGGCCCGGGCCGCGGCACCGCGCGCGCCGCGGTCCGAGCCGCCCGCCGGCTTCCGCCGCATCCTGCTGGCGGGCCAGACCACCAACCTGGCCGGCACGGTGCAGCATGCGCTGATCGCGCCGTCGCTGGAGATTTTCGACCTGACGGGGCAGAATTTCGCGGAGATCCCGCCGCCGAACAACGGCATCTGGCAGTCGCTGTTCCACTTCCGCGCCTACGACGCGGCGACGGCGCAGGTGTCTTCCGCGGAGTTCTACGTGCCCACCAGTTTCGACCGGACGCAGGAGTGGATCGGGACGTTCGACGTGCCGAACGCGGCGCGCATCCTGGCGATCGAGCAGGACGACTGGATGTTCGGCAACAAGACCACGGCGGCGTGGCGGGCGCGCGGGGCCATCACCAACCGCATTCTGGAGCCCGCGGCCGGCGCGACGGTGGAGACGAAGCTCATCGCCAACCCGTCGACCGACGTCATCATCAACCGTGACTACGAGTCGGCGTGCTGGGGCTTCTCGCCCTACTCGGACGACCTCGGGTTCTGGCAGCTCTACGGCAACCTCGCGAGCACGTCGGCCTCCAACCGCATGGGCTACAAGTCCCCGGCGATGGACGCGGGCCTCGCTGCGGTGCGTGCCGCGACGACGAACGACGCGAAGAAGGCCGGCTACAAGCTGATGGCCGACGCCTACCTCGCCGAGCAACCGGCGCTGTCGGTGGGTGCGCTCGAAGAGCGCGTGGCCTGGAACCCGAAGGTCCAGGGCCTCCAGGTCAGCGTGCAGACCCAGGTGCTCTTCGACAAGGCGTGGATCAAGCCGTGACCTCCGTGCGGT
>DAOTNL010000011.1:0-26115 GCA_035450765.1 Kiritimatiellia bacterium
ACGGCGTGAAGCCATTGTCGATTTCCCACTTGTCCGGCAAGCCGTCGCCGTCCGTGTCTGCCCGCAACGGATCCGTTCCATGCGTCGAAATTTCCGCCCCGTCGTCCAACCCGTCGCCGTCCGTGTCCTCTTCCAACGGATCCGTCCCGTGCTCCTGCTCCGCCTGGTTTGCCAGCCCGTCGCCGTCGGGATCGCCGGAAGCCCCGTCCGCGCCCGTGCCGACCAGCGGATCCAGTCCGACGGCTGTCTCCCACTTGTCCGCCAAGCCGTCGTCGTCCGTGTCCGCGTCGAACGGATTGGTGCCAAAGGTCACGACTTCGGCGTAATCATCCAAGCCGTCGTCGTCCGTGTCCGCGTCGAACGGATCGGTTCCGTAGGTCGCGATTTCGGCGTAATCGAACAATCCGTCTCCGTCCGGATCGGCGAGTTGAGGATCGGTTTCATGGATGAACTCATCGAGATTCGTCAGGCCATCGCCGTCCAGATCGCCGAGTGCATCGTCGAGGCCGGAATCCAATCCGTTGGCGTCTTCCCACAAATCGGGCATGCCGTCGCCGTCGCCGTCGCTATTCGGATCCCGCGGATCGGTGCCCAGTTCGTACTCGCGCCCGTTGGAGAGCCCGTCGCCGTCCGCGTCCCCCAGCCACTCGTTCGCTTCCGCCAGCTCGTTCGTCGAAAGCGCCGTCCGGTAGATGCGCACGTCGTCGATCTTCCCCTTCCAGAACGCGTCCGCCGCGTTCACGTGGCCCCCGCCGATCTTCAGCTCCGCCTGCAGCCCCGCCGAGAACGCGTTGGTCGCCGCCGCCGCCGGCCGCCCGTCCACGTACAGCCGCAGCGCCGTCCCGTCGTGCGCAAGCGCCACGTCCACCCAGCGGCCCCCCATCTCCGGCAGCCAGTCCGTCCGCGCCGCCAGCGCGTACGGCCCGCTGCCGCTGCCCGCGATCCCCAGCAGCCAGTTGTTCCAGTTCTGGTAGCGCAGCGCGAACCCCGGCCAGTTCGTCCCCGTCAAAAGCCCGTCCGAGACCACCGTCGGCGCCGGCCGCGACCCCGCCTCCTGCCAGACCACCGCCGTCACCGTGAACGGCGCGCCCGTCACCGCCGCGCCCCCCGCCTGCGACACCGACACCACGTCGTTGCTCCCGTCGAACCGCAGCGCCCCCCCCGCCCCGCGCCCCGACACCCACGCGTTCGTCCCCATGCCGGACAGCAGCCCCGGCCAGTTCGTCGACGCCGCGTTCGACGCCGCCAGGCCCGCCCCCTCGTCGAACCGCCACCAGGCCACGAGCCCCCGCGCCAGGCCCCCGTCCGACAGCGGCTCGAACGAATGCGCGACCTCCCACCCGTCCGGCAGCCCGTCCCCGTCCGTGTCCGCCCGCCGCGGGTCCGTCCCGCGCGTCCCGATCTCCTCGCCGTCCCCCAGCCCGTCGCCGTCCGTGTCCGCCGCCTGCGGATCGGTCCCGGCCCCGAGTTCCTCCAGGTTCGCCAGCCCGTCGACGTCGGGATCGTCCCCCGCGTCGTCGGAGAGCGGGTCGAGGGCATGGGCCGTTTCCCACCCGTCCGGCAGTCCGTCCCCGTCCGTGTCCGCATTGAGCGGATTCGTGCCATAGCCCAGTTCCTGGAGATTGGTCAACCCGTCGCCATCGGCGTCGGCGGCCGCGTCGTTCACGAGCGGCTCGAGCCCATGCGCGACTTCCCACCCGTCCGGCAGTCCGTCGCCGTCGGTGTCCGCCAGCTTCGGATGCGTCCCCAGCGTCCGCTCCTGCGCGTTCGCCAGCCCGTCGCCGTCCGGATCCCCGTCCGCGCCGTCCGCGCCGCTCCCGGAGAGCGGATCGAGCTCCTTCTGCGTTTCCCACTGGTCCGGCAGCCCGTCGCCGTCCGTGTCGGGATCGTTCGGGTCCGTCCCGAAGACGACCGCTTCCGCGTAGTCGTTCAGTCCGTCGTCGTCGCTGTCCGCGTCGAACGGATCCGTCCCATGCACGACCACCTCCGCGTAGTCGTCGAGCCCGTCCCCGTCCGGGTCCGCGTTCCGCGGGTTCGTCCCGTGGCCCAGCTCCGCCAGGTTCGACAGCCCGTCGCCGTCCGCGTCCGCGGCGGCGTCGTCCGAAAGCGGATCGAGCCCGTTGTCCAACTCCCACTTGTCCCCCATCCCGTCGCCGTCCGTGTCCGCGAGGCGCGGGTCCGTCCCGCACGTGGCCGTTTCCGCCCAGTCGCCCAGCCCGTCCCCGTCGCTGTCCGCGGCCCGCGGATCGGTGCCCAGTTCGTACTCGCGCCCGTTGGAGAGCCCGTCGCCGTCCGCGTCCCCCAGCCACTCGTTCGCTTCCGCCAGCTCGTTCGTCGAAAGCGCCGTCCGGTAGATGCGCACGTCGTCGATCTTCCCCTTCCAGAACGCGTCCGCCGCGTTCACGTGGCCCCCGCCGATCTTCAGCTCCGCCTGCAGCCCCGCCGAGAACGCGTTGGTCGCCGCCGCCGCCGGCCGCCCGTCCACGTACAGCCGCAGCGCCGTCCCGTCGTGCGCAAGCGCCACGTCCACCCAGCGGCCCCCCATCTCCGGCAGCCAGTCCGTCCGCGCCGCCAGCGCGTACGGCCCGCTGCCGCTGCCCGCGATCCCCAGCAGCCAGTTGTTCCAGTTCTGGTAGCGCAGCGCGAACCCCGGCCAGTTCGTCCCCGTCAAAAGCCCGTCCGAGACCACCGTCGGCGCCGGCCGCGACCCCGCCTCCTGCCAGACCACCGCCGTCACCGTGAACGGCGCGCCCGTCACCGCCGCGCCCCCCGCCTGCGACACCGACACCACGTCGTTGCTCCCGTCGAACCGCAGCGCCCCCCCCGCCCCGCGCCCCGACACCCACGCGTTCGTCCCCATGCCGGACAGCAGCCCCGGCCAGTTCGTCGACGCCGCGTTCGACGCCGCCAGGCCCGCCCCCTCGTCGAACCGCCACCAGGCCACGAGCCCCCGCGCCAGGCCCCCGTCCGACAGCGGCTCGAACGAATGCGCGACCTCCCACCCGTCCGGCAGCCCGTCCCCGTCCGTGTCCGCCCGCCGCGGGTCCGTCCCGCGCGTCCCGATCTCCTCGCCGTCCCCCAGCCCGTCGCCGTCCGTGTCCGCCGCCTGCGGATCGGTCCCGGCCCCGAGTTCCTCCAGGTTCGCCAGCCCGTCGACGTCGGGATCGTCCCCCGCGTCGTCGGAGAGCGGGTCGAGGGCATGGGCCGTTTCCCACCCGTCCGGCAGTCCGTCCCCGTCCGTGTCCGCATTGAGCGGATTCGTGCCATAGCCCAGTTCCTGGAGGTTGGTCAATCCGTCGCCATCGGCATCCGCGGCCGCGTCGTCCACGAGGGGATTGAACCCATGGGTCGTTTCCCAGCCGTCCGGCATGCGGTCGCCGTCCGTGTCCGGCCGCAACGGATGGGTGCCATGCGCGTATTCCTCGGAATTCGCCAACTTGTCCCGGTCGGGATCGCCGGCCGCTCCATCGGCGCCGCCGTTCGAAAGCGGATTCAGCCCTTTGTCCGTTTCCCATTCGTCCGGCAAGCCGTCGTTGTCCGTGTCGCCATACCACGGGTCCGTGCCGAACACCGCGACTTCTTCGAAATCGCTCAACCCGTCGCCGTCGGAATCGGCCACCCGCGGATGCGTGCCTGCGAGATATTCCTGCAAGTTGCCGAGACCATCCCCGTCGGCATCGGCGGCCGCGTCGTCCCGGAGCGGATCGAAGCCTTGGTCGATTTCCCAGAAGTCGGCCATGCCGTCGCCATCCGAATCGCCGTCTTCCGGGTCGGTTCCATAGGCGTATTCCTGCTGGTTGGAGAGTCCGTCGCCGTCGGCATCCCCGCCGGCATCCGCCGGATTCAGCGGATCGAAAAGCTGGGGCCGGCGCAACTCATAGACGTCGTCGATCCCGTCGCCGTCGGAATCCAGCGGATGCAGCACGTCCCGCGAAAACACCCGGTAGAACTGCCTTTGTTTCCGTTCCAGCGCGTCGCGGTCCCGCCAGACTTGCGTGCCTTCCGCGCCCAGCACCAGACCGGTCAGACCCCAGTCGCTCAAGGTCTCGGTGGCCCGCACCAAGTGGTATTCGGTGGTGAACGAGGGAATTTCGATCCGCAGGTTGGAATTGCTTTCCCGTTGGGCGGAAATCAACAAATCGGCCGCGCCGCTCTCCGGTCCGGATGCCGTTGCGCACAGACACGCAAACGCCAGCCAAATACCCTTCTTCCGGGCAGGCAACCAGTTCCCGGCACAACTTGGGGATGGACGGTGCATGTCGATTGGTCTCGAGCTGAATCCAAGCTCTTAACGCTTTATAAACAAATTACACCTCTTCCCCGCCGGCATCAAACCCCAATCTGCGGAAAGGACGCGGCGCAGTTTCAAGCACATTCATCTCCGGGACAGCACGATATGTTTTCCGTCTCGCCCCGGAAACCCCATCCGCCCCCCGGCCGTCGAATGGATGTTATCCCAGCGCCGCCAGCGCGGCGGCGTAGTCGGGCTCGTTCGCCGTTTCGGGAACAAGCTGGACGTGCCGCACGACGTCGCGCTCGTCGAGCACGATCACCGCGTGCGCCTGCAACCCCATCCGCGCGTGCTCCACGATCAACGTGCCGTAGTCCATGCCGAATTCCGGCGAACGGAACGTCGAGAGAAACCGGCCGTTGGCCGGCTCCAGGTCCGCGCGCAACCGCGCCAGCGCGAAAGGCAGGTCCGCGGAAACCGTCAGCACGACCACGTCGGCGCGCGCGGCGAGTTCATCGACGAACTTCCGGGCTGCCCGCCGGCAAACCGGCATCTCCACGGACGGCACGACGTGGAGCACTTTCTTTTTCCCCGCGAAATCCGCCAGCGTCCGGTCGTTGAAGTCCGGATCAACCAATCGGAAACCGGGTGCCGGCTGGCCGACGATGGGCAACCGGTCGAACGTCCAAGCCGGTTGGCCGTCGATCGCGATGGGCTGCGGTTCGAGTTCGCGCATGGGAAAGCCCGCTACGGCAGCCAGGCGTATTGCAGCGCCGAGAGGACGAACAGCGCCGCGGTCTCGACGCGGAAGACGATGGGCCCGAACGTGACGGGCTGGACGCCCGCCGCCAGCAGCGCGGCGACTTCGGCCGGGCTGAAATCGCCTTCCGGCCCGATGAACGCCGCGACTTGCGGACACGCCTCGCGCCGCAGGCGGCCGAAGAACTCCGGCAGCGGCACGGCGCCCTCCTGCAGCGCGCCGAAACAGGCCGCCCCCGGCGCGCCCCGCAGCGCCGCCAGCGCGGCCGCCAGCGGGCGCGGCGGCGCGATTTCCGGCAACCACGGATTGCCGCTTTGCTTGCAGGCGGCCAGCGCGATGGCCTGCCAGCGCGCCGCCTTCCGCTCCGCTTCCTCCGCGCGGATCTTGACCACGGCATGGTCGGTCTGCAGCGGCCAGATCGCGTGGACGCCCAGCTCGACCGCCTTCTGGATCAGCCAATCCATTTTCTGCTCGCGCACGAGCGCCTGCGCCAGGATCCGCCGCGGCGCGAATGGATCTTTCCGTTCCTGCGACAGGATGCGGATCGCCGTGCGCTTTTTGTGCGGCGCGACCACCTCGGCCGCGCCCACGCGCCCCGCGCCGTCGAGGAGTTCGATGCGCGCTCCGGCCTGCGCGCGCATCACGCCCGCCACATGCTTCGATTCGGCCTCGTCCAGTTCGGCCTGTTCGCCGGCCCAGCGGCCGGGCGGCAAATAACAACGGATCATGATCGAACGTTCCTTCCCGAAAGCAAAGGCACGTTCGCGGCCGCGAACGTGCCCTGGCAGGCCGAAATTCCGCGGCCTAGAACAGGAACTTGGCGCCGAGACGGGCGTAGCCGCCGCCGAACGTCACGTCGCGCACGGTCTTGCCGTCGAACTTCGAGTCCTCGTTCAGCACGTCCTGCTGGTAACCAAGGGCGCCGGTCAAATAGACGTTTTCGGAAACCATGTATTCGTATTCCGCGCCGAGGTTCCACAGCACGGCGCCGCCGATGTCCGCCTCCTGGCGCCGGTCTTTGTCCTCGTTGTAGGCGTCCACGCTCGACTCCACGAAGGCATACTGCAGGCCCGTTTCGAAGATCAGGTTCCAGTTGTCCCAATCGATCACGTTGAAGAAAAGCGAGGCGCCGAAGGGAATCACCAGCGCTTCCCCGTCGTAGTTCTTCACGTACTTGATCTTGAAGGCATTGGACGCATCGTCCACCTGCCACTGGGAAACCCCGAGGTTGACGCCCACGCCCCACGGGAAGCTGAACCACTCGCGGTAGCTGACCTGCGCGCCGAGTCCCAGCGCGAACAGGTCGCAATCCGCGTGGTCGGGCAGAAACGCCAGGCCGGAAACCGCCAGTTCGCCCGGATCCTCGCTGATCAAACCGCCGAACGCCGCACCGCAGCCCACCAACGCCGCACAGGCCAACACCGTCGCTTTTTTCATCATGGAATATCTCCCGTTGTATGCATTCAAGTCGCGGGGAATCTACCCCAACCGCGCGGGGCTTGTAAAGCGCAGGCAACGGATTTCAACGTCGGCGCGGCGGTCCCGCCCGGCGGCTACAAGCCGGCGTCGAACCGCACGGTCTGGCCCGGCCGGATCTCGAGGCCCTCGCCCACCGGCAAGTCCTCGTCCATGTCGTTGACCTTGAAAATCAGGTCGTAGGTGCCCGGCCGCGCGATGAACGGCCGCCAAAGCGGTTCGTCGTTGTCCATGCCACGGCGCACGGCCAGCCAGGGCTCGCCGCCGCCGGCCGGTACCAGATCCCAGCCCCGCACCCGGGTGCCTTCGGGCCGCGCCACCTGGATGCCCGCATCCAAGGTCAGGACCGTTTCTTTTCCGGCCGCCACCGCCAGGCCTTCCGCGACGACGGCGGGCTTTTCGCAGCGGCGGTAGAGAAACGCCACGTCGTAGGTGCCCGGCAACAGCGGCTTGGGTTTGAACAAATAATAGTCGTTGTCATGCCGCAGCAAGCGCAGCGCCTCGCGGCCCGTGGCGCTCTCGGAAATCACGACCGCCTCCACCGGCGCCGCTTTCAGTTCCTCGGCGACGTTGAACGCCAGCGCGCCCAGCGCGATTTCCGTCGTCGCGCCCTTCGCCACCGCGAAGTCGCCGACCGGCATTTCCGTCGGCGGCTGGTAGTTCGGATTCGCGAACAGGAGCGTCAGCGCGTAGTCGCCCGACATCAGCGGATGCGTCGAATCCGCCCCCGGCAACTCGCCCTCCTTCACCACCTTTTCGCTGATCTTGCGGACGACGCGGAAGCCGTCCAGGCTTTGCAGCGCGCCATCCGGCAGGACGATGCGCAGCTTGCCCAAGCCCGTCGCCTGCGCAACGACCACGGTTTTCGCCTGTTCCACCTTCTGCGCGATTTCCGCGTTCACTTCCTGCAGCGCCGCCAGCAGCCCCGCGGCGTCCGCCGCGGCGAAGTACTTGCCGCCGCCGGCTTGCGCGATGCATTCCAACTGGAGCCTGTCCGCAGCCGTCACGGCGAACCCCACCACGTGCATCACGAACTTCACGCCGGCCGCCTTCAGGGCCCGGACCGTCGCGCACGGATCGCCGCCGCAGGTTTCCTGGCCGTCGCTCACGAGCACGATCGTGGTCTCCGCGGCGCGCCCCTTCAGCAAATCCGCCACCTGCGCCACGGCCGCCGAAATGGGCGTCATCCCCACGGGCCGCATCGCGGCGATGCGCGCCAGCAGGGTGGCGCGGTCTTCGTTGCCGGGCGCCACGAGGATTTCGATGTCGGCGCAGTCGTTTTCACGGCGGTGGCCGTAGGCGGCCAGGCCGATCTTCACTTCCGGCGCGACGGCCGGCACGACCTCGGCCAGCACCGCCTGCGCGGCCGCCATTTTCGTTTGGACGCCGGCCGCTTCCTGCATGCTGCCGGACGCGTCCAGGATGAACATGGCTTCCGGAAGCGCCGCGCCCCGAGCGCACAACGGAACCAAGAGCAACCCCAGCAGAAATCTCCATGTTCTCATTCGTTTCTCCCGGCCCGACCGACGCCCCGCAACCGGAATCGGCCGACTTGCCATGCACTTTGCCGTTTTCCGTGGCCGGATCCAACGCAAAACCGCGCCCCGCCGCCTTGCAACTTCATCCCGCACCGGATAGATATAGGACCGATGTCGACAAACCCCCATACGCCCGATCCCGCAGACGAAATCGTCTGCTATTGCCACCGCGTTTCGCGCGGCGCCATCGTCCGGGCCATCCGGGCCGGCGCCCGAACGCTCGGGGACGTCCACGCCGCCACCGGCGCCGGCCACGGCAACCGCTGCCAGGAGCTCAACCCCAAGGGCACCTGCTGTTCCGCCGACATCCGCCGGATCCTCGCCGAGGAAGTCCCGGCCGCCGGCGCCTGATTCCCTTTCCCCGCGGAAATTCCGCCCGGCGCCTCTTGACACTTATACACATATGTGTATATGTTTACGGCCATGAATACCGCCCAAGCCAAAGCCCGCGCCGATCTCCTCAAGGCCCTCGCCCACCCGACCCGCGTCCTCATGCTGGACGCGCTCAGCCGCGGCGATTGCTGCGTCAACGACCTGCGCAGCCTCGCCGCGACCAGCCAACCGACCATTTCCCGCCATCTGGACAAGCTCAAGAAAGTCGGCATCGTTACCGAACGGCGCGCCGGCAAGCGCGTCATCCACCATTTGGCCACCCCCTGCATGTTGCAGGCCCTCGGGTGCACCGTCGAGGCGCTGAAGTCCGTCAAGAAGCGCCAAGATCAATCCATTTAAGGAACCCCCATGAACAAGGAACTCAAATTCCTCCTCGGCCTCCTGGCCGCCTTCCTCGGCCTCTATTTCCTGCCCATGGAACACCTGCGCTTCCAGGGCGCGATCCTCGAGGCCCTGCATCTGGCCAAGTGGTACGCGCGCGAGCATGTCCTGCTCTGCCTCGTGCCGGCGTTCTTCATCGCCGGCGCCATCGGCGTGTTCGTCAGCCAGAACGCCGTGATGAAGTATTTCGGCCCCAAGGCTTCGAAATGGCTCTCCTACTCCGTGGCATCGGTCTCGGGCACCATCCTCGCGGTCTGCTCGTGCACCGTCCTGCCGCTCTTCGGCGGCATCTATTTCCGCGGCGCCGGCCTCGGCCCGGCCGTCGCCTTCCTCTACTCCGGTCCCGCCATCAACGTGCTGGCCATCGTCCTGACCGCCCGCGTGCTGGGCGTCCAGCTCGGCGTTGCCCGCGCCGTCGGCGCCGTCGTCTTCAGCGTCGTCATCGGCCTGCTGATGCACCTCATTTTCCTCAAAGAAGAGCGCGCCAAAGCGGCGAATCCGCAAGAAGTGTTTCTCGGCGACGACGACAAGCCTGCCCGCCCGCTCTGGCAAGTCGCGCTCTATTTCCTCTCCATGGTCGGCATCCTCGTGTTCGCCAACTGGGCGCGGCCGCAGGAAACCGCCGGCATCTGGTTTGCGATCTTCAAGGCCAAGTGGCTGTTGACCGCGGCGTTCGCGGCCTTGATGGGCTTTTGTCTTTGGCGGTTCTTCAAGGTCAAGCTGGCGTATATCGCCCTGGCCGCCGTCCCGGCCGCCGTGCTGGCCATCGTCCTGCCCCGCTATCCCGTGGCCGCCTTCGCGGCCGGCTCGGCCGGCCTCGCCGCGCTGACCTTCTTCGGCGGCGCCGAACTCAAGGACTGGCGCGACCAGTCGTGGGGTTTCGCCAAGCAGATCCTGCCTCTCCTTTTCATGGGCGTGCTCGCCGCCGGCTTCTTCCTCGGCAGCCCCGACAGCCAGGATGCGGGCATCATCCCCAACGTCTGGATCCAGGCGCTCGTCGGCGATTCGCCGCAGGCCCTGCTGACCATCCTCGGCCGCGAGGGCGCGGCTCCCGCCTGGCTGGCAACGATCTGGCCGCTGTGGACCAACCTGTTCGCGTCCGTCACCGGCGCGCTGATGTATTTCGCCACGCTGACGGAAGTGCCCATCCTGCGCGGCCTGCTCGACAGCGGCATGGGCCAGGGGCCCGCCCTCGCCCTCCTGCTCGCCGGCCCCGCCCTCTCCCTGCCCAACATGCTCGTCATCAACTCCATCCTCGGCCCGAAAAAGACGCTGACCTTCATCGGCCTCGTCGTCGTCATGGCGACCCTCTCGGGAATGGCCTTCGGAGCCTACGTGTCATGAAAACCGTCTTTTCTGTCGTCCTGGCCATCGGACTCGCGGCGGGAACCGCCGCGGCGGAACCGGCGAAAGCCCTGGCTCTGGACGAGGCGCTTGCGCTCGCGCTGGCGCAGAATCCCGACGTCGCGGAAGCCCAAAGCCGGCTGGCGGAAGCCGAAGCGCGCCTGCGGACGGCGCGCGCGGGCGGCGGCCCGACCCTCAAGGCGCGCGGCGCCTACGACGTTTGGACCGAAGACCAGCGGCTTTTCCCCGCCACGCAGAACGGCGAGTCCGGAACGTTCGGCCCCCAGATCGCGGGCGCCGATCTCATCGCCACCCTGCCGCTCTATACCGGCGGACGCGTCTCCGGCGAGGCGGATGCGGCGGACTGGTCCCGCCAGGCGGCCTCGAACCAACTGGCCCGCGCCCGGGAAACGTTGGCGTTCCAGGTGACGGCCCAATTCTACGGCCTGTTGGCGCAAGACGAGGTGTTGCGCTCCTTGGAAACCGCCGTGCAGGCCATGGACGAACAACAGCGCACCATTCAGTCGCTGGTGGACGCGGAGAAGGCCGCGCGCGTGGACTTGCTGCGCGTCCAGGTGCGCCGGGCCGAGCTCTACGAACGCCAGGTCCGCGAGCGGAACAACCGCACGATCCAGCAGCGGGCCTGGGCGGCGCTGCTGGGGCTGGAGGACGCGCAGGCGCCCGTCGCGGTCGGGACGCTCGAAGCGCGCGAACTGTCGCCCTGTCCCGATTCCGCCGCCTGCATGGAAAAGGCCCTCGCCCAGCGAACCGACTTGCGCGCCGCCCGGGAGGCGGTTTCCGCCGCCGAGGCCGCCGTGCGCGCCGCCCAAGCGGGCTTCAAGCCCACCCTTTCCGCGCAGGCTTCCTACGGCGGACGCTGGATGCTCGACGCCACCGACCAGCCCGAGGGCGCGGACGACCAGGCCGACGCGGGCCGCATCGGCCTCGTGGCGGAAATCCCGATCTTCGACAGCCAGCTGACCCGCGGGAAAGTCGCCGAGCAGCGCGCCCGCCTGCGCGGCGCGCAGGAACGCTTGCGCAAGCTGGAACTGCAAATCCGCTACGAGGTGGAGACCGCGCTGGCCGACCTCCTGGCCGCGCAGGAACGGATCCAGACCTCGGCGCAGACCGTCGGCCAAGCCGAGGAAAGTTTTCGGATCGTGAAGGAAAAATACGACTTGGGCAAAGGCACGTTGACCGACGTGCTCGATGCCCAGAATGCCTTGGTGATCGCCCAGACCAGCCTGGCCCGCGCGCAGGCGGACGGATCGATCGCGGATGCGCGCCGCCGCCTGGCGACAGGAGATACGGAACAATGAAAACAGAAAAACAGCCAACAATGGAGTGGCGGAAGGATGGAATGATGGGTTTGAAAACCAAATCCGCTCTCCCTTCTCCCAACATTCCATTTTTCCAACGTTCCATAATTCCCTTTATTGCCCTTTCTCTCCTCTTGGCCGGCTGCGGCAAAAAGACCGAAGCGGATTCCGCGGCGGCCCCCAAGCCGGCGGCGCCGGTGCAGGTGCAGAAGGCCGAAGCGCGCGACTTGACGCGTTCCGCCCTGTATACCGGCTCGGTCGAGCCGGTGACCGTGGCCCGCATGGCCTCGCCCGCCGAAGGCCCCATCGTCGAATGCGCCGTCCGCGAAGGCGATGCCGTCCGCAAGAACCAGCGGCTGGTCCGCGTGGGCCGCGCCGGCATGGTCGAATCGAGCCTGGAGGCCGCCCGCGAGGAATGGAAACGCCAGGAGGCCGATTTCAAGCGCGTCGAGCAACTGGTGGCCAGCGGCTCGCTGCCCGGCGAACAACTGGAAATCGCACGCGCCGCCCTCAAGCGCGCCGAAGCCCAGGTCGCGGCGGCGGAAACCGGCGCGAACGACTACGATATCCATGCGCCGTGGGCCGGCATCGTCTCCAAGGTCTGGGTGTCCGAAGGCAACTACGTGGCCCCCCGCGCACCGCTGGTCGAAATCTACGACCCCGCCAGCCTGCGCGTGCGCTTCGCCGTCCCCGAACAGGACGTGCGGCGGCTGAAAACGGGCATCGCGGTGGACGTGGCGCTGGACGCCTGGCCCGATCGGAAGTTCGCCGGAACGATCGAGCGGATCTATCCCCAGTTGGATGCCGCGACCCGGACCCTCACGGCCGAGGCGAACCTCGCCGCGGAAGAGCCCCTCTTCAGCGGGCTCTTCGCCCGCGTCGCGGTTCCCGTCGAAACCGCCGCCGGCGCCGTGGTCATTCCGAGCGGAGCCCTGCTGGCGCTGCCCGGCGGCGGCGCGGTCGTTTTCGTGGCGCAGGATGAAAAGGCGTCCCGCCGCCCGGTCCAAACCGGCCTCGAAGCCGGCGGATTCGTCCAGATCCTCGATGGAGTGGCGGCCGGCGAAGCCGTGATCGTCCGCGGCCAGGAAGGCCTCAAGGACGGCGCCCCCGTCAAGATCATGGGGCCGAAGAAAGACGGCGAACCCGGGAAGAAAGCGCCGGCACAAGCCCCGGAAGCGGCCAAGCCATGAAAATCACCGATTTCTCCCTGAAGCGCTCCGTCGCGGTGGTCGTGCTGTCCGTCGCGGCCATGGCCCTCGGCTTCTTCGCGCTGCTGGGCCTGGACGTGGACTACCTGCCGGACATCAAATATCCGATGGTCAAGATCCACGTCTACTGGCGCGGGGCCACGCCCGAAGAAATCGAAACCAACATCGCCGACCCGGTGGAACGCGGCATGGCCACCGTGGACAACCTCGACTATCTCGACGGCTCCTGCATCGAGGGCATGTACACGCTGCTGGTGAATTTCCGCTACGGCGTCGACGTCGACATCGCCTACCAGGACGTGCTGGCCGTCATGGGCCGCGTCAACCGCAACCTGCCGCCCGACATCGACCCGCCCCTCATCATCAAGGCCGACCCATCGCAGCTGCCCGTCATGGAAGTCACGCTGGCTTCCGACCGGCACAGCCTGGTCTGGCTGCGCGACTGGGCCGACAATTGGCTTTCGGACCGCCTCTCCGCCGTGCCCGGCACCGCCGGCACCGAAATCGTCGGCGGCCTCCAGCGCGAGATCCGCGTCCATCTCGATCCCGTGCGCCTGACGGCCTACAACCTGACGCCGGAGAAGGTCGCCGCCGCCCTCAAGGCGGAAAACCGGCAGATCTTCGCCGGCCGCGTCACGGTGGAGACGCGGGAAATCATCGCCCGCACGATGGGCGAGTTCGAAGATCTCGACGAAATCCGGAACACGGCCGTGGCGCGCGGCCCCAACGGCGAACTGGTCTATATCCGCGACGTCGCCCAGGTCGAGGACAGCCACGAGGAAATGCGCGTCAACACGCGCTTCAACGGGCGCCCCTGCGTGAAGGTCAACGTGCTCAAGCAAGCCGAGGCCAACACCGTGAACGTGGCTCGGGAGGTCAAAGCCAAGCTGGACCAGCTGCGCCCCGAAATCCCGGAAGGCATCGAGTTCGGCGTGGTGGAAAACCAGGGCGACTACGTCATGGGCGCCATTTTGAGCGTCCGCGACTCCGCCGTGCTTTCCGCCATCCTCGTCATTCTCGTGGTGTACCTCTTCCTCGGCCACTGGCGGCAGGTCGCCGTGATGGTCGTCGCGCTGCCGCTGACCCTCCTGGCCAATTTCTTCGTCATGAAGATCGCCGGCTTCTCGCTCAACATCTTCTCGCTCGGCGGGTTGGTGGTGGCGCTGGGCGTCATTCTCGACAATTCGATCGTCGTGCTTGAAAACATCACCCGCCTCAAGCACGAGGCGGACACTCTCGGCCACGGCGAAACGAAGGGCCTCGTGCAGACGGCCACCGCCCAGGTCGGCCCGGCCATCATCGCCTCGACGCTGACGTTCCTCGGCATCTTCCTGCCCTTCCTGATCGTGCCGGGCCTCGCGGCCCTGCTGTTCAAGGAACTGGTGCTGGTGGTGGCCTCCATCGTCCTGCTGTCCCTGGTCGTGGCGACCACCGTGACCCCGCTCCTGACGGACTGGCTGGTGATCCGCGCGCACGCCCGGCACCTGACCGGCCTCGCCGCCGCCTTCGACCGCATCGTCGATCGGATGATGGCCGGCTACGGCCGCCTGCTGGGACTCGCCCTCCGCGCGCGCGGACTGATCATCGTCGCGTTCGCGATCCTCTTTTTCGTCGGCTTCCATTGGGCCAAGCTCGCCGGCTCGGAATTCCTGCCGCAGCCCGACGACGGCCGCGTGATGGTCAAGCTCAAGATGCCCGCCGGGACCTCGGTGGCCGAGACGGACCGCATCCTCGCGGCCGTGGAACAGCAGGTGCAGGGCCAGCCCGAGATCGAGAGCGTCTTCACCATGGCCGGCGGCCGCGTCTGGGGCCTGGCCACCTACGAAATCGCCCAGGAGGGCGAGGTGGACATCCAGCTCGTGCCCAAATCCAAGCGCGACGTCACCACCCAGGAATTCGTCGAGCGGATCACCCCCCTGGTCAAGAAGGCCATGGCCCCCGGCGCCAAGCTGCCCGTCATGCAGATGAAGGTCAAGGGCATCCGCCAGATCGGCCTGCAGACCGTCGAAATCAAGGTGCAGGGCTCCGAAATCCAACCCATCTACGAGTTCGCCCAGCAGGCCGCCAAGGCCCTCAACGAGACGCCGGGCATCGTCAACGTCAACATCTCCATGGACATGACCAAGCCCGAATACCGCATCCACGTGGACCGCGCGCGCGCCTCCGCGCTGGGCATCCCCGTCAACCAGGTGGCCACCACCCTGCGCACCCTCATCGGCGGACTCGTCTCCACCGAATACCGCGAAGGCAGCGAATACTACGACATCCGCGTCATGGTCCCCGAGCCGAGCCTGAAGAACAGGGAAGACGTGGAAAACCTGATTCTCGAAACCCGCGCCGGACGGCCCATCCGCGTGCGCGACGTCGCCGAGGTGCGCCGCGCCGTGGGCCCCGTGGAAATCACGCGCGAGAACCAGATCAAGCAGGTCATCGTGCGCGCCGACGGCGCCCCGGGCGTCAGCGCCGGCGACGCCATCGCCCAGGCCAAGGCGGTCGTGGCGGCCCTGCCGCGCCCCGCCGGCGTCGGCTTCGCCATGGGCGGCCAGGCCGAAATGATGGCCGAAAACCAGCGGACCATGCGAACCATCCTGTTCTTCGCCTTGCTGTTCGCCTACGTCGTGCTGGCCATCCAGTTCAATTCCTACGTCTTGCCGGTGCTGGCGATGCTGGGCATTCCCTTCGCGCTCACGGGCGCGTTCGGCGCGCTCTGCGCTTTCCACATCCCGATCGGCGTCACCGTCATGATCGGCCTCGTCGTCATGATGGGCGGCATCGCGTCCCAAGGCGTCGTGCTGCTCTCCCTCGCCGAGGAACTCCGCGCCGCCGGCAAATCCGCCCTCGACGCCATCCGCCAGGCCGCCCCCCTGCGCCTGCGGCCCATCCTGATGACCCAGCTCACCACCGTGCTCGGCCTCCTGCCGCTGGCCTTGAATCTGGGCGAAGGCGGCGACATGCTGAAACCCATGGCTATCGCCGTCATCGGCGGCCTGCTCTATTCCCTTTTGCTGACGCTGTTCTTCCTGCCCGCCGCCTATGCCCTGGCCATGAAAAAGAAAGGATTCCCCGCCGCATGAAAACCACCGTTCGCTCCACGCTGTTTGCCGCTTTCGCGGCGCTCCTGATTGCCGCGCCGCGCACCTTCGCCCAGGAAGAAGCCGCGCCGCCCCCTCCTTCCCTCGCGCAGTTCGACGAGGACGTCGCCGTCTGCCGCCGCGTGATCCGCGACTACTGCGCCATCGTCCAGGACATGATGAAGGACAAGGAACTCGACGCCGCCAAGCAGGCGCAAGGCCTGGCCTTGCTGGCCGAGGCCCGCCGGCAGTGGACGGAAATCCAACAGACCTACGCCGCGAATCCCCCCGCCGAATATGCCGCCGACAAATCGTTCAAAGCCCGCCTCCAAGACGTGGCCAACGCGGCGGAAGACATGGACCAGGCGCTCGCCGCCGGCGACGCCCGCCGTTCGATGCTCGCCTGCGGGTTCGGCTGCGGCCTGTTCGTGGGCCTGCACGAGGACAACGGCCTCTCCTATGCCCTCGACAAGCTCTTCCATCTGCGCAAAACCGGCAAGACCGCCGCCGCCCGCTTCAAGGCGCGCGGCCTCGACGCCGTCCGCCCGCTGCTGCCCGTCCTCCTGCGCCAGCGCGACGACGTATTGCTCGCCGCCCTCCCCTGGCCCGCCGGCGACGCCCGCAACGAAGCCTATCTCGAAGGCGTCCGCGCCCTCTCCGCCGAACTCGATCGACTGGCCCTCGCCGCCGCGCAGGACCGCGCCGAGGAAGTCGGCCCCATCCTCGAACGCCTGACCCCCGTCATCAACAAACCCTACGGAATCGCCCTGTAAGCAAGAGGAACGGCCCATGGATCCCGCCACGAAAGAACTGATCGCCCTCGCCGCCGCCGTCGCCGGCAAATGCCAGCCCTGCTTCGCCTATCACTGCAAGCAGGCGCAGGAACTCGGCATTCCCGAGGACCAGATCCGCGAGGTCATCCAACTGGCCAAGGACATCCGCGCCTCGGGCGACAAGCACATGGACGAATTTGCCGAACGCCGGATGAAGTCCGGCGAGGAGCCCCATGCCTAGCCACGACCATGTCCACGATCATGCCGCGCAAGGCACCGGCGCCCGCGCGCTCGGCCTCGCCGCGGCATTGACCGGCGGCATGATGCTGGCGGAGTTCGTCGGCGGCTGGCGGGCCAACAGCCTGGCGCTGATCTCCGACGCGGGCCACATGTTGACCGACGTCGGCGCCCTGCTCGTCAGCCTGGCGGCGCTGAAAATGGCCGACACCCCGCCCGACGCCAAGCGGACGTTCGGCCTGCAGCGCGCGGAAATCCTCGCGGCCCTGTTCAATGGCGCGACCTTGCTGGCGCTTTCGGCCTACATCGTCTACGAAGCCGTGCCGCGCCTGTTCCATCCCGAGCCCATCCAAAGCGGAATCATGATGGCCGTGGCCGCCGTGGGCCTGATCGTCAACGTGGCGGGCTTCTTCCTGCTCCGGACGCACAGCCGGGAAAACCTCAACATCCGGGGCGCCCTGCTGCACGTGCTGGGCGATCTGCTTTCCTCGATCGCCGTGCTGGTCGGCGGCCTGTTCGTCTGGTGGCAGGGCTGGAACTGGCTCGACCCCCTCCTGAGCCTGTTGATCGCGGCCGTGATTTTGCAGGGCGCGGTCCGCGTCGTCCGCGAAGCCCTCGGCATCCTGCTGGAATTCGCCCCCGCCCACGTGAATACCGCCGAAATCGAGAACTTGATCCTGGCCCAACCCGGCGTCCTGGGCATGCATCATCTCCATGTCTGGTCGATCTCCAGCCAACGGCACGCGCTCAGCGCCCATTTGCTGGTCGGCGACCGGCCCATGCGCGAGAACGATTCCCTGCTGGATGAACTGCGCCATGCGCTGAAAGACCGATTTTCCATCGGCCATGCCATGTTTCAACTGGAACGCCGGGAGTGCGACGATCCGGGGCGAGTAAGCGGAAACCGGAATGGTGGAAGAGTGGAATGATGGAAACAGCCGGCATGAAACTGGAAACTTGAAACTGGGAACAGCCTTATGAAGGAAATCTACGAACTGAACGTCTATCAGTTGGCGGAAGATCTTGCCGACATGATTTGGAACGCCTACGATGCGTGGCCGGAAAAAGCCCAGCGAACCATTGGATACCAGATCATTCGTTCAGCCGACAGCATCGCGGCCAACATTGCCGAAGGCTATGGCCGCTTCACCCCTGCCGATCGGAAGTTGTTTTATCGCTATGCCCGTGGATCGTTCGAAGAAACCAAGGCCTGGCTGCGCAAAGCCATTCGTAGAAAGTTGATTTCTGCCCCCGACATTGACCGCTACAAGGAGACCATCAATGAACTCGGCCCCAAATTGAACGCATTCATCCGCTCAACCCAATAGGATTTTCCAAGTTTCCAGTTTCAAGTTTCAAGCATCATTCCAACATTCCAAGAAAGGACATTGCCCCATGAAAAAAATCCAAATCCTCGGCACCGGCTGCCCCAAGTGCAAGCTGCTGATGGCCAACGCCGAAGCCGCGATCCAAACCCTCGGCCTCGAAGCCCAGATCGAGAAAGTCGAGAAAATCGCCGACATCATGAAGTTCGGCGTCATGTCCACCCCCGCCCTCGTCGTGGATGGACAGGTCAAAAGCGTCGGCAAGGTGTTGAGCCCGGACGACATCAAGAAATACTTGGCTTAGGAGAAAGACCCATGAGCGAAAAACCGACCTGCGCCTGCGGCGGCGCCCCGAAATTGATTTTCCCCTGCTCCGGAGGCTCCGACGTCGGCGCCTTGGCCGATCTGGCCGCCCGACAACTGACCCGCGACGGCTCCGGCAAGATGTATTGCCTGGCCGGCATCGGCGGACGGGTCTCCGGCATCCTGGCCAGCACCGAAAGCGCCGCGAAAATTCTGGCAATCGACGGCTGTCCGCTGAACTGCACGAAGAAAACGCTGGAGTTCGCCGGCTTCTCCGGGTTCGAACACCTCGGCCTGGCGGACATCGGCTTCCAGAAGAGCCAATCCCCGGCGACGCCTGAAAACATCGCGAAAGTCGCGCAAGCCGCCGTCCCCAAGCTCGCTGGCTGAGTCCATGACCAATGCCCTGCCAACTGCCGCGCCGATCTGCTGCCCGAATGGCGGCGGCGGAGATTTGATGCCGCTGTTGCTGGTGGTGATTGCGCTCCTGGCGGGGCATGTTGCGATCCAGGAATTCAAGAAACGAAAAGGAAAACCCGAAATGAAAAAAATGAAGAACGTCCTCATCGTGGCCGCCGTGGTCGTGGCCGCCGGAGTCGTCTTCGCCCTCAAGCAAACCCAGAACGAGCCGGCCGCCTCCGCCCCCGCTGCGGCCGCGGCATCCGTCGCGGCCGATGCGGGCGCTCCGCAATCCGCTGCCCTGCCCCGCCTCGTCGATCTGGGCGCGGACAAGTGCATTCCCTGCAAGATGATGGCCCCCATCCTCGACGAACTGAAGACCGCCTATGCCGGACAGTTCGACGTGGAATTCATCGACGTGTGGAAGAATCCGGACGCGGGCAAATCCTACGGCATCCGCTCGATTCCAACCCAAATCTTCTACGACGCCGGCGGCCAGGAACTCTTCCGCCACGAAGGCTTCTTCCCCAAGGAAGACATCCTCGCCAAGTGGAAGGAACTGGGCGTGGAACTCAAGACGCCATGATTTTCTTTGGCGGTTTGAGTCAAGCGTCCCCCCCGGTCGCTCCGGGGTCCCGGCTCGGCCGGTCGCTCCTCCTCGGCCTGCTGCTCGTTTGCGCGGCTTTCCGTTCCGCCTGGGCGGCCGATCCGTCGCCCGACCGCGTGGACGTGCTCTACTTCCACCGCACCGCCCGCTGCCACGGCTGCCTGGACATGGAAGCCTTCGCCGCCGAGGCCGTCGCCCGGTTTCCCGCCGCGCGCGACGCCGGCCGCCTGACCTGGCGCGCCATCAATCTGGACGATCCCGACCAGCGCCATTTCGAGCAGGATTACGCGCTGGAATTCAACTCCGTCGTCCTGTCCCGCCGCAGCGGCGGCCGGGAAGCGGCCTGGACGAACCTCCCCGCCGTCTGGCCGCTCGTCGGAGACCGATCCAATTTCATCGCCTACGTCGAAATGGAAATCGCCGCGCAGCTGGACCGGCTCCCGGCCGCCGGCGCAGAAGTGCCGTAGGAATCTCGCGCCGGTTTCCCGGTTGACGCCGCGGCCCGATCGGTCTATATTTCGCCACATGACGAAATATAGCGCCCCCAAAGCGTTCGACGTGGACGCCACCCTGCGCCTCACGAAAGCGCTGTCCGACCGCCAGCGGCTGCGCATCCTGATGATGCTGCGCTCCGGCGAACTGTG
This sequence comes from Kiritimatiellia bacterium, assembly GCA_035450765.1. GTDB lineage: Bacteria > Verrucomicrobiota > Kiritimatiellia > CAIQIC01 > Lenti-01 > Lenti-01. The sequence continues at coordinate 20,010 of DAOTNL010000011.1, forward strand.
CGTCTGCCAGATCGTCGCCGTGCTGGCGCTCGCGCCCTCCACGGTGTCCAAGCATCTCTCCCTGCTGCATGCCGCCGGGCTGGTCGTTTTCCGCAAGGCGGGCCGCTGGGCCTACTATCGGCGCCCCGCGACGACGGCCGCCTCCCCGCTCCGCTCCGCGCTGGCCTGGCTCGACCGGACCTTGGCGCAGGACCCCGCCATCGCCGCCGATACCCGGAAACTGAAAAACACCGCGCCCCTGACGCCTGAAAACCTGTGCCCCCGCCGGAGGAAATCCGCATGAATCCGCTCCGCATCCTGTTTCTTTGCACCGGCAACTCGTGCCGCAGCCAGATGGCCGAAGGCTGGACCCGCGCGCTGAAAGGCGATCAAATCAACGCCTTCTCCGCCGGCATCGAAACCCACGGACTCAACCCGCGCGCCGTGAAGGTCATGGCCGAGGCGGGCGTGGACATCTCCGGGCATAAGTCCAAGACCGTGGCCGACCTGCCGACGAAGGATTTCGATTTCGTCGTGACCGTCTGCGACCACGCCCACGAGTCCTGCCCCCTTTTCCCCGGCAAAACCAAGGTCGTCCACGTCGGCTTCGACGATCCTCCACGTCTCGCCCAAAAAGCCAGAACCGAGAAAGAAGCCCTTGCCCACTACCGCCGCGTCCGCGACGAGATCAAGGCGTTCGTCGAAACCCTGCCCGGCGCTTTGACCGCCGAAAGGAACTGACCATGCCGTCCTCAAAGAAAGACCGCATTCGCCAACACATCCGCGACCGCTACGCCGGCATCGCGAAGTCAGGCGGCTCGTGCGGTTGCGGCAGCGGTTGCTGCCAGCCGGACGCCCTGCTCAATCCCGACGCTTCGACCCAAATCGGCTATTCGAAGGAGGAACTCGCCGCCGTCCCGGAGGGAGCGAACATGGGGCTCGGTTGCGGCAATCCGCAGGCCATTGCGGCCCTCCAAACCGGCGAAACCGTGGTCGATCTCGGTTGCGGCGGCGGCTTCGACTGCTTCCTCGCCGCGCGCCGCGTCGGTCCCAAGGGCCGCGCCATCGGCGTGGACATGACCCCCGAAATGATCCACAAGGCGCGCGAAAACGCGGCCAAGGGCAAAGTCCGGAACGTGGATTTCCGCCTCGGCGAGATCGAACACCTGCCCGTGGCGAACGGCACGGCGGACGTCATCCTCTCCAACTGCGTCATCAATCTCTCCCCCGACAAGCCGCAGGTCTTCGCCGAAGCCGCCCGGGTGCTCAAGCCCGGCGGACGCCTGGCCATTTCCGACGTCGTGGCCATTGCGCCGATCCCGGCCAGGGTAACAAACAAGCTCCAGGCCCACAGCGGCTGCATCGCGGGCTCCGCCACCGTCCCCGAAACCCGGCGCATGCTGAAGAAAGCCGGCTTCTCCAATATCCGCATCGTCGTAAAAGAGCAGAGCAAGGAATTCATCAAAGACTGGTTCCCGGGCAGCGGCGCGGAGAAATACGTCCGTTCCGCCACCATCGAGGCCGTGAAAAAAGGAGCGACAAAATGAGCTGCAGCACCGCATCGACCGAAACCCGCAAACTGACCAACCCCTTCGAGCGCTATCTGACCGTCTGGGTCGCGCTGTGCATCGCCGGCGGCATCCTGCTCGGCAAGGTGGCACCGGGGCTGGCCAAGACCTTCGACGGCATGGCCATTTACGTCAACGGCGCGCCCGTGGTTTCCATCCCCATCGCCATCTGCCTGTTCTTCATGATGTACCCCATCATGGTGAAGATCGATTTCGCTTCGGTCATCCGGGCCGGCAAGAGCGGCAAGCCCGTGGGACTGACGCTGTTCGTCAACTGGGCGATCAAGCCGTTCACCATGTTCGCCATCGCCTACGTCTTCCTCGGCTTCGTCTTCAAGTCGTTCATCGGCGTGGATGCGACCGACCTCGTCAAAATGCCTTTCGGCCTCGATTTGGCCGTCGGCGCCTCGCACGGCGCCGGAACGGTGGTCCTGCACGAGGGCGTCAAAATGCTGCAGGTGCCCCTCTGGCGCAGTTATTTCGCGGGTGCCATCCTGCTGGGCATCGCGCCTTGCACGGCCATGGTGCTGGTCTGGGGCTATCTCGCCCGCGGCAACGACGGGCTCACCCTCGTCATGGTGGCCATCAATTCGCTGACGATGCTCCTGCTCTACGGCGTGCTGGGCGGCTTCCTCCTCGGCGTCGGCCGCCTGCCCGTCCCGTGGCAGGCTCTGCTGCTCTCCATCGCCATCTACGTCGCCCTGCCGCTCGTCGCCGGATATCTCTCCCGCAAGTGGATTCTCGCGACCAAAGGCGAAGCCTGGTTCAAGGAAAAGTTCCTGCACGTGCTCACGCCGGTTTCGATCCTGGCCCTGCTGGCGACGCTGGTGCTGCTGTTCAGTTTCAAGGGCAGCATCATCCTGGCTCAGCCGTTGACGATCCTGTGGATCGCGATTCCCCTGTTCATCCAGACCATGCTCATCTTCTGGCTGGGATATTGGTGGGCCAAGCTGCTGAAATTGTCCTACGCCGACGCCGCCCCCGCCGCGATGATCGGCGCCTCGAACCACTTCGAAGTCGCCATCGCCACCGCCACCATGCTCTTCGGCCTCTCTTCGGGCGCGGCGCTGGCCACCGTGGTCGGCGTGCTGATCGAGGTGCCCGTGATGCTCTGGCTGGTGCGCATCTGCACCCGCACGCAGCATTGGTTCCCGCAGCCGGAGACCTGACCCATGCTCGAACAACTGTTCACCGCGTTGACCCGCGCCATCGAAGGCGGCCCCGCCGTCGCGCTTTCCGCGGCCTTCGTCTGGGGCATCCTGAGCATCGTGTTGAGCCCCTGCCACCTTGCCAGCATTCCCCTCATCGTGGGCTTCATCGACGAACAAGGGCAGATTTCCACCAAACGCGCCTTCCAGATCGCGCTCCTGTTCTCGCTGGGCATCCTCGCCACCATCGCTCTCATCGGCGCGCTCACCGCCGCCGCCGGCCGGATGATGGGCGACGTCGGCGCGTACGGCAACTATTTCGTCGCCGCGATCTTTTTCCTCGTCGGCCTGCACCTGCTGGGCGTGATCCCGATGCCGTTCACCGGCCCTGGCCAGGTCAAGATGAAGAAACGCGGACGCATCGCGGCGTTCATCCTCGGCTTGGTCTTCGGCGTCGCGCTGGGCCCGTGCACCTTCGCCTACATGGCCCCGATGCTGGCCGTCACCTTCCAGATGGCCGCGGCCCGCATGGCCTACGGCATCCTGCTCCTGCTGGCCTACGGCGTCGGCCACTGCGCCGTCATCGTGCTGGCGGGCACCTTCACCGAAAGCGTCCAGCACTACCTCAACTGGAACGAGTCCTCCCAGGGCGCGACGATCCTCAAGAAAACCTGCGGCGTCCTCGTCCTGCTCGGCGGCCTGTGGATGATCTACACGGCCTGACGCCCCGTGGCCCTCCGGCCGCCGATCGCGGCGGCCCGTTCCGCGCCGCGGGAAACAAGAAAAACGTTTCGCTCTTCCCGCCGGGAATTGACAAGCCATCCTTCTCTTTTGGATGATATGTGGTTTCGTTCCAACCTATCCAAAGGGAAACGGTTCCATGAAGATGAACTTGAAATGGATTTTGGCCGGCACCTGGCTCGCGGGCGCGGCGCTCGCATCGGCGGAAACGCTCACGATCAAAGGCTCCGACACCTTCAGCCGGGAACTGGGGCCGCCGTTGGTCGCCGCGTTCCATGAGCAGCACCCCGAAATCGCCATCGAGCTGACGGGCCTGGGCTCCGTCTCCGGCATCGCCGACCTGCTCGAAGACACCTGCGACCTGGCGGCCTCCACCCGTTCGCTCGACGAAACCGAACAGCGCATGGCCCGCTCCAAGGGCGTCGAACTCAAGTCCGCCATCGCGGGCTATTACGGCCTGGCCGTCGTCGTGCACGCGGACAACCCGCTGAAGGATCTTTCCGACGCCGCCGTCCGCGACGTCTTCACGGGCCAGGCCACGAACTGGAAACAGGTCGGCGGCCCGGACAAGCCCATCGAGGTGCTGATCCGCGACGCCACCGGCGGCTCCCATCTGGGCTTCCGCGAACTGGCGATGGATGGCCGCGCCTACGCGGCCCACGCCCAAGGCTTCGCCAGCTTTGAGGAATTGGCCCAGGCCGTGGCCAACCGGCCCGGCGCCATCGGCTACGTCGAAATGAACCTGCGGGAACATCCGGGCCTGCACAAGGTCTCGATCAACGGCATCCCGCCGAACGAAATCACCGTCCAGAAGGGCATCTATCCCTATGTCCAGCCGGTCTGGCTCTATGCCCGCGCCAAATCCGCCAACCCGGCCATCGAACGGTTCATCCAGTTCGTCCGGTCCAAACCCGGCCAGCACGTGGTCGAAACCGTCGGCTTCGTGCCGGCCGACCTGATCCAACTGGACCGGCGCGGCGTCTTCTTCCTGATCTTCCAGGTGCTCGGCGGCTTGGCGCTGTTCATCTTCGGCATGAACATCATGACCGACGGCCTGCGCGAAGCCGCCGGCCAGAAACTGCGCACCATCCTCTCCGTCATGACCACCCGCAAGCTGTCGGGCCTGGGCCTGGGCACGCTGATCGCCGCGCTGGTCCACAGCAGCGCCACCACCGTCATGGTCGTCGGCTTCATCAACGCCGGCCTGATGACGCTCGTGCAGGCCATCCCCGTCGTGCTGGGCGCCAACATCGGCACCACGCTCTCGATGCAGGCCATCTCGTTCAAGCTGGGCGACTACGCTTTGTTCGCCGTCGCCACCGGCTTCATCGTGAGCATGGTCGCCAAGAATCCCAAGTACAAGAAGATCGGCCTGTCGTTCATGGGCTTCGGCCTGCTCTTCCTGGGCATGAACCTGATGAGCGACGCCATCAAGCCGCACCGCGAGCTGCTCAAGCCCGTCATGGCCTCGATCAGCGGCGAAACGCCCAAGGGGCTCGTCCTCGGCATCCTGCTGGCCACGGCCCTGACCTCCATCATCCAGAGCAGCGGCGCCACCATCGGCATGGCTTTCGCGCTGGTCACCGCCGGCGTGCTCACCAGCGTCGAGCAGACGATGCCGATCATCTTCGGCGCGCACATCGGCACCTCCGCCACCGCCCTGCTGGGCTCCATCGGCACCAGCATGAACGCGAAGCGGTCCGCCTACGCCCATCTCATCTTCAACATCTTCAACGTGACCCTGGCCTCGCTGCTCAAGGGCCCGCTCGTCGCGCTGCTGGTCTGGATGTCGCCCGACAACGTGCTGCGCCAGTCCGCCAACCTGCACACGGTGGTCATGGTCGTCGCCGCGTTCCTCGTGCTGCCGTTCTCCACGCCCTACGCCAAGCTCGTCGTCCGCCTGTTCCGCAGCCGCAAGCCGGAACCCGAACCCAGCTATCTCGACGACAAGCTGCTGGAATACCCCGAACAGGCCATCTGCGCCTGCATGCGCGAACTGCAGCGCGTCGCCAAGACCTGCGCCAAGAGCCTGCGCCTCGCCGGCCAGACCATCCTGTTCGCCCAGACCCCGCAGGACATCCACGCCATCAAGCTCAACGAACAGATCGTCAACGACGTCAAGGCGGCCATGAAGGAATACCTCGCCCGCCTCACCCGCCGCTACCTTTCCAAGCGCCAGGCCATCCTGATCCAGCACCTCGACCGCTGCATGAGCGACCTCGAGCGCATCGGCGACCATATCGAGACCATCTGCAACCTGTCCCTGCGCCGCCAGAAGGTCCCCGAAGCCGTCGTGGACAAGGAATCCTTCGACACCGCCTTCCGGCTCTACGAAAACGCCCTGCACCTCTTCAAGCTCGTCATCGACTCGCTCGACCCCGACCGCGAAAACTTCCAGGAAATCGCCCAGCAGATCCTGCAGGCCCGCGACCAGTACATGCAGGACAGCCTCAACACCCGCGCCATGTTCACCGACAAGGTGTCCCAGCGCCTCATCACGCCCATCGCCGGCATCTTCTTCAGCGAATACATCGCCGCCCTCGACCGCATCGTCAAGCACTCCAAGACCATCGCGCTCGCCGAAAAGCAGCCGCAGTTCTGGATCAAGCGCACCAAGCTCGGCAAGCACGTCGATTTCGCCCCCGAACCCGCGCTCCAGCCGCTCGTCGA
>DAOTNL010000012.1:0-24841 GCA_035450765.1 Kiritimatiellia bacterium
ATTTCCATATTTTCCCGAATCCGCACGTGCTGGTCTGGATCGGCGGCGTCGCTTGGGGCGTCTGGGCACTGGACGCGCCGCCGGCGAAACCCGCGCCGGCCTGGCGCCGGTGGCTGGGCCGGACCGCCGCGGCGGCCGCCGCCGCGGTTTGCGCCGCGGGCGCTTGGTTGGCGTTGGCCGGCGGCCTGGGCTATTACTGGAATCTGCAAGGCGAACAGGCCCGCGAGCGCCTGGACTGGGACGAGGCCGTCGCCGGCTTTGAAAAGTCCATCCGCTGGGACGGCGGGAATTGGCAGCCGCATCTGGGCTTGGGCCAGGTGCGGTCGGCGCAAGCCGTCTGGCATCGCGATCCCGATCCGGAGGCTGAACAGACGGCCAAGGCGGCCTGGGCCGCCGAAGCGGAGGCGCATCTGTTGCGCGCGCAGGAACTGAATCCCTTCGACATGGCGGCGGCGCTCATGCTGGGCCGGGTCTACAACGCCCGCGGCGAACCCGAAGCGGCGCTCGCGGAATTCCGGCGCGCCGCCGCCGCCCGGCCCCGCTACGTGTTCTACCGCGAGCAGGTCGGCATCCAGCTGCGCCGGATGGGCCGCGACCGCGAGGCGCTGGACACGTTCCGGAAGAACCTTGCCGACGGCGTCGGGGGCGAGATCAGCCAACTCAACGTCCGCCTGCTGGAGCGCAAGCTCGCCCGCGAAGAAGCGGCGCCGGCCGCGCCTTGAGCCCCTAGCTCCGCCAGCGCGGACAGGCGCGCAGGAACGGGCAGGTCTTGCACGGGGTTTCGTCCGCGGCGCAATCGAAATTCGTCCCGTCGCCGGCGTCGTTCGTTTCCGGGTTTTCGAGCGGGAAGAGCATTTCGTCCGCCGAATCGCGGACGAAGTCGCGCAGGGTCTCGAAATCGTCGGCGGTGAACGTGAAGCTCGCGCGCCGGTCGAGGATCGGATTGTAGGCGACGGCTTCGATCGCGTCGGGCGCAGTCGGCCAGCGGTCCAGCGCCAGCAGGGCGTAGACGCCCAGCTGGGCGCGGTGCTCGGACGGATCCGCGGCGCCCGTCTTCCAGTCGTAGATCAACAGCTGGCCGCCGCGACGGACGACGAGATCGGGCACGGCGAAAACCTTGAGGCCGTCGAGCATGAAATGGGCGCGGCGCTCCACCGCCAGCAGATTGTCGTCCGGCAGCGCCTGGAGTTCGCGCCAGACGTCGGAGGCCAGGAACCGGCGGATGGCCTGGGCCGTCCGGTCCACGACGGCTTTCCATTCCTCGGGCGGGATTTCCAGCCGGTACTCGTGCTCGAAGAGGCCCGGCACGTGGACGGGGTCCGCCCGGTAGGCCCCCGCGCGCGATTCGCGGAATTCCCGGCGCATGAGGTCGATCTGCCGGGCTTCGGCGGAGGCGGCGAGGTCGCCCGCGTCGGCGCGGCGCGCGTTCTTCAGGAGGAATTCGATGGCCTGGTGCGCGTGGTGGCCGGCCCACTGCTGGCGGGTCGAGAGGCGCTTGAGCAGATAGAGTTCCCGCGCGCGCGCCGGCGCCGCCGGATCCCAGCCGCCCCACGACGCGTAGTAGGCGAAATAGTAGCGCTTCAGGCAGGTCTGGAAGGTTTCGTGGCGCGCGTGCGACCAGGAAAACTCGTTGGCCAAGGCGCTCATGGGGCGGCGGATTTTCCGAGGCGGCTTTCGATGTCGCGGCGCCAGAGCCGGGCCAGGCCGCCCGCGGCCGTCTCGCGGTAGGCCGCCTGCAGGTCGCGGCCGGTCGCGTTCATGACTTCGATCACGTCGTCGAAGCTGACGAGATGCCGGCCGTCGGTCATCTGCGCGAAGGCGGCGCATTCGAGCGCGCGCAGGGCGGCGTTCATGTTGCGCTCGATGCAGGGAATCTGCACGTAGCCTTCGATGGGGTCGCAGGTCAGGCCGAGATTGTGCTCCATGGCCATTTCGGCGGCGTATTCGATCTGGTTGAGGGTGGCGCCGGTCAGCTGCGCGGCGGCGGCCGCGGCCATCGAGCAGGCCGAGCCGATCTCGGCCTGGCAGCCCGCCTCCGCGCCGGAGACGGTGGCGTTGGCGCGGATGGAGGCGCCGAAGAGGCCCGCGGTGGCGAGCGCTTCGAGGATCTGGCGGCGGGAGGCGCGCTTGGCGGTCTTCAGGTGGTAGAGCACGGCCGGCAGCACGCCGGCGGCGCCGCACGACGGCGCCGTCACCACCTGCATGCCCGCGGCGTTTTCCTCCGCCACGGCCAGGGCGTACGCGGCGACGAGGCCCAGATCGCGCGCCCAGCCCTTGAGCCGCCGGGCGCGATGCCACGTCGTCCCCGCGCGCCGCGCCAGTTCCAGCGTGCCGGGCAGGATGATCTGCTTGCTGGCGAGGCCGCGGCGGACGGTTTCGGCCATCGCGTCCCACACGTCGCCCAGGCGCGGCCACAGGTCTTGCTCTACGTTTTCCGCCAGCTGCCAGAAGGCCAGGTCGTTGGCCCGGCAATAGGCCATCGCTTCCGCGACGTTCGCGACGGGATAGGCCGCCGGCGGCGCGCCGGGAATCGGCGTGCCGTCGGCTTCGCGCAGGTTGCCGCCGCCGATGCTGCAGACCGTCCAGGATTTCAGGAGCTGGCCGCCGGCGTCGAACGCCTCGAACTTCAGCGTGTTCGGATGCGGCAGGTCGCCCGCTTGCGGATCGAAGACCACTTCGACCGGGACGGGCTGCAAGGTGCGCACCAGGGTGCGGTCCGTCCAGTGCCCGCGCCCGGTGGCCGCCAGGCTGCCGTAGAGCGTCGCGCGGATGCGCGCGGGCGTCTCGGGCAGCGCCTGCAGGAAACGCCGCGCGGCGCGCTGCGGGCCCACGCTGTGGGTGCTCGACGGCCCGGCACCGATGGCGAAGACCTCGAAAATCGATTGCAGCTTGCCGCTCATGGGGCCTCCGGGGCGCGCCGGGGAAACGCACGGCGGACCGCGTCGAGATAGACCGCCAGCGCCAGCCAGATCAGCGCGCCGTTGCGCACCAGGTTCCAGCCGTCGGACACCGCCGCGTCCGCGCGCGTGGAGAAGCAGCCGCACGAGGCCTCGATGCCCCGCGCCAGATTGAGGGAAATCGCGATCGTGAAGACGGCCAGCATGGCCGCGATGATCGCCGCGCCCGCGGCGCGGGGCCGCGGCGGCGCCAGCAGCACCGCCAGCCCCGTCGTCAGCTCGATCCACGGCAGCACGATCGCCACGAGATTGACGAATTCGCCCGGCAAAATCCGGTAGCGGTTCACCGCCAGCGCGAAGGCGGCCGGATCGCGGATCTTCGCGACGCACGCGCCGAGGAAAATCGCGGCGACCGCGAGGCGCGCCAGCCAGATGAAGGCGGGACGGACGCGGCTCATGGCGCGTCTCCCGCGCGCGTCGCGCCGCCGTACTGGACCCATTCCGCGTAGCCGCCCGGATACAGCGTCAGGTCGGTGAACCCCAGTCCGCGCAGTTTCACGGCCAGTTCGAGGGCATCGGTGCAGTCGGCGCCGCCGCAATAGACCAGGATGGGCGTGTCCAGATGGAGCCGGGCCGCATGCGCGACCAAGTGCCGTTCCACGTCTTCCAGCGGCAGGTTGATGGCGCCCGGCAGGTGTCCCGCCGCGTATTGCTCCGGAATCCGCGCGTCGAAAACGACCCCGTCCGTTGCGCCCACCCGCGTCCGCGCGCCTTCCAGGAACGTCACCGGCACGCCGGCGCGGAAAGCGAGGTTCTCGACGTGGTGCGACCAGTCGCCGATCCACGGCAGGCGCGTCGCGGCGGGCCGCAGGAAATTGACCGCGATGCCCAGCACCGCGGAGACGGCCACCAAGGCAGCTCCGGCGCCGGCCAACCGGAGCGCGTCGCCGCGCCGGAGTGCCGACGCGCCGGCGGTCATGGGGCCGCCGCGGGCACGACGACGTAGGCCGCCACCGGAATCGACAGTTCGGGCTGGTCGGCCTGGTCGGTCTGGACGAACACGCTGCCGTTGACGCTGCCTTCCGGCAGGTCGGGGTCGAGCGTCAGCTCGAACTTCTGCGTCGAGCCGTCCGCGCCGGGTTCCGGGTCCAGCTGCTTCAGCAGCAGGCCGGGATGGTCCGCGCGCAGGCCCGTGATCTGGATCGGACCGCGGCCGGAAATGATTTCGCAGACGCGGCTGCGCGCGTCGGCGGGGCCGATCCGGCCGAAGAACAGCGCGGAGGGCTGCGCGCGCAGCGGCTGGATCGCGGTGCCCTTGAGCTGCAGGATCAGGTTGGGCGTGTCGGGATCGTTGCTCTCGACGGTGATCGACTTGATCTGGGTGCCGGTGCGGCCGCGCAGGTCGAGCCGCGCGCGGATGGACGCCTCGCCGCCGGGGGGGATCACGTCCTGCGACGGCTTGACCGCCGTGCATCCGCACGAGGCGTGCACGCTGCGGATTTCCAGCGAGAGCGTGCCCGCGTTGCGGATCGGGTAGTCGTGTTCCACGAATTCCGTGTTGTTGCGTTCGCCGAAATCGAAGACCGGCGCATCGCAGACGATGCGGGGCTTGAGCGGGGCGTCGGGCGTATCCTGGGCCGAAACGGACAAGGGGGCCAGCGCGAGCAGGGCGGAAACGGACAGAAGAAATGCTTTCATGCCATCCATCCTAGCGCACGCCGCCGCGGGTTTCAAGGGGCGAGGGGCCGCCGCGCGCGGCGCGTCCTCCGGCTACAGGTCGATCCGCAGCCCGTCGTAGGCCGGGGCGATTCCGGCGGGCAGGAGCGCTTCGGCCTGCGCGTGCGAGACCTCGTGGCACAGGTGCAGGACCAGCGCGCGCCGCGCGCCGATCTGGCCCAGCGTCGCCGCGGCCTCCTCCAGGTTCATGTGGGTGGGGTGGGGCCGGATGCGCAGCGCGTCGATCGCCGCCAGATCCACGCCGCGGCAGAGGTCCAGCGTTTCCGGCGGCAGCCGCTTGCAGTCGGGAATCGCCGCGAACGCGCGCCCGCCGCATTCGAGTTTCCAGCCGAACATGTCGGCGTGGCCGTGTTCGGCGGGCAGCGGCGTCAGGCGCACGCCGCGGAACTCGAACGGAGCGCCCGTCGCGATGCGCAGGTCGATGCGCGCCAGCGAGGTGCCCGGGATCGGCGGCCGGTCGAGATAGTCGAAAATCTTGCGCAGCGTTTTCGCCGTGCCGGGCGAGGCCCACACCGGCATGGGCTCCGGCATGCGGTTGGTGAACGGCCGCAGGTCGTCGAACCCGAAGACGTGGTCCGCGTGCGCGTGGGTCATCAGCGTGCCGTCGATGCGCCGGATGCCGCAGGCGAGGCATTGGCTGCGCAGGTCGGGGGGCGTGTCGATCAGCAGCGCGGCGTCCGGGGTTTCGACGTAGATCGCCGTGCGGAAGCGCCGGTCGCGCGGGTCGGCCGAGCGGCAGACCGCGCAGTCGCACCCCGGCATGGGCACGCCGTAGGAGGTTCCGGTTCCCAGAAACGTCACGCGCATGGCGGCCACTGTCCCACGTTCCCGCGGTCGGCGCAAAGTTTTTACGTGCTACGTAAAACCGCGCGAAAGTTTTTACGTTCTACGTAAAATCCCCGTCGGCGGGCGCGTCCAGCGGGGCGTCGAGCCAGCGTTCGGCTTCGGCGCGGGAGCGGAAGGCGGCGATCCGGCGGGAGGAGTGCGGAGCGGATTCGCGCAGGGATTCGTACATGCGGCCGAGGCCGAAATACAGGTCCTGCGGCGCGACGATGGCGAACTTGGAGGGCAGCTCGGGCTTGTCCATGGACGCCGCGAGATCGGCCACGGCTTTCAGGTTGTCGATGCGGATGTCCAGCAGGTTGTCGACGCGCGAAACGTCGAAGAGCTCGTCGAAGCCGGTCCACTCCGGGCGCGTGCCGACGGCTTTCTGGTAGGCGAACAGGTCCTGCTGGCCGATCGCGCCCGAGGCCTCCGCGACGATGCGGCGCTTTCCGGGGTCGGCCTGGTAGGCGATGGTCATGGCGGGCAATATAGCAAAGGACCAATCTTCATCAAATTAGAAACCCGTTAGTTTTCGGGGAAGATCTGACGCAGGCGCGGCGGCTCCGGCAAGGCGCGCAGGGCGCGGATGATTTCCAAGTCGGCCTTGGAGAAGGGGTAGTCGTCGAAGCGGTCGCGGGTGGTCCAGGCGTGCCCGGCACATTCGAGGTGGCGGGGGCGGCCGGAGCGGATGCGGGCGAAGTGGGCGTGGAGCTCGATGGTGAAATGGCTGTAGGCGTGGTGCACGGTGACGAGGCGGGGTCCGACCTCGATGTCGATTCCCATTTCTTCCCGCAATTCGCGGGCGATGCATTGGGGCATGGTCTCGCCTTCGGCGATCTTGCCGCCGGGGAATTCCCAGAGGCCGGCCAGCATGCCTTTCTCGGGGTTGCGCTGGGCGATCAGGATCTGGTTTTTGGCGTTGAGGATGACGGCGGCGCCGACGACTTTGTGGGGCACTTTCATTTTCTTCTTCTTGTTCGGGTAGGCTTCGGGGGTCTTGAGCTGGGCGGCGCGGCAGACGCCGCGCAACGGACATTCGGGACAGCGGGGCTGGCGCGGCGTGCAGACCAGCGCGCCGAGTTCCATCCAGGCCTCGTTGGTCGCCGCGGGCCGGTCCCGCAGGAGCAGATCGTCGGCCAACCCCTGGAGTTGCTTCTTCGTGGCGGGCCACCCGACGTCGTCGGGCAGCGCCAGGAGGCGGGAAAAGACGCGGACGACGTTGCCGTCGAGGACGGCGAGCGGGTGGCCGAACGCGAACGAGGAGACGGCGGCGACCGTGTATGGCCCGAACCCGGGCAGGGCGGTCAGGGCGGCGGGATCGGCCGGGAGTTCGCCGCCATGGTCGCGGACGAGGAGTTTTGCCGTTTTATGGATTTGGCGGGCGCGGGAGTAGTAGCCGAGGCCTTCCCAAAGCTTGAGGACGTCCTGCAGCGGGGCGGCGGCGAGGGCGGCGGGATCGGGAAACCGGGCCATAAACCGCCGGAAATAGGGCACGACGGTGTCCACCCGGGTCTGCTGGAGCATGATTTCCGAAATCCAGACGGCGTACGGCCGGCGCGGCTCCGCGCGCCAGGGCAGGTCGCGCGCGTTCCGCGCGAACCACGGCAGCAGTTTCCGCCGGACGGCGGCTCGCAACGGCTGGATCCGGGACGAGGACATAAAAGCGCATGATAGCCGCGTCCGGACCGCAGGGCAAGCCGGCGCGGAATGTGTTGTGCGGGGCGGGCGGGGGTCTCTATAATGCCCCGCAAGATGAACGTGTTGGGCCATATCGGCGCGGCGACGCTGGCCCGGCTGGGCCGGGCGGCGCGGACGGCCGCGCTGGTCTGGGCGGCGGGGACGCAGGCGCTGCGGCCGGCGCTCTGGACCCCGCCGCTGCGCAACGTGCTGGCGCGCCAGATCCTGTTCACGGGGCTGGAAGCGACGAACTTCGTCGTGCTCATCGCGCTGATCGTGGGCACCCTGGTCGTCGTGCAGGCGCAGTACTGGCTGACGCGCCTGGGCCAGACGGCGCTGATCGGTCCCATCCTGACCGCCGTCGTGCTGCGCGAACTGGGACCGCTCTTGACGAATTTCGTGGTGATCGCGCGCAGCGGCACGGCCATCTCGACGGAACTGGCCAACATGAAGGTCCACGGGGAAGTCCGCGCGCTGGACGCGCAGGGCATCGATCCGTTCCTCTATCTGGTGGTGCCGCGCGTGATCGGCGTGGCGGCCTCGACGTTCTGCCTGACGATCATCTTCCTGGCGACGACCTTCATCGGCGGCTTCGCGTGCCTGTGGGTGATCCGCCTGGGCGATCTCGACATGGGCCTGTTTTTCGGCAACATCATCGGCGCGGTGACGGTGGCGGACGTGTTCAGCCTGCTGGCGAAGTCGATCCTGCCCGGCATGCTGACGGGCGCGATCTGCTGCGACGAGGCGTTCAGCGTGGGCGCGGCGGTCACGGAAGTGCCCATCGCGGCGACCCGCGGCGTGATGCGGTCGGTGGCGGCGCTGTTCGTGACGTCGCTGCTGGTGTCCCTGATGGCGTATCTCTAGGAAAAGCGGAATGGACGGCGAATCCAGCGAATTGATCCGGGTGGCGGCGGTGCGCGGGGCGGCGCCGGGGCCGGCGTGGAGCTTCGCGCTGGCGCCGGGCGCGGCGCTCTGGATCCCCGATGGGACGGATTCCGGCCGGACGTGGCTGGACTGGCTGACGGGCATCGAGCCGCCGCCGCACGGGCAGGTGTTCTGGAAAGGCGTCGAATGGCGGGACCGCGATCCCGCGGCGGCCGCGGCGGAACGGGGCCGCATCGGCTGCACGTTTGCGGACGGCGGTTTGCTGGCGAATCTGGACATGGACGAAAACGTCTGGCTGCCCGCGCGCATCCACCGGCGGGCCGCCGCGGCAGAGGCGATCGAGGAATGGGCGCGGTTTTTCGGCGTCTGGCCGTTGCCGGCGGAACGCGCGCCCGCGGTGCGGGAGCGCGACCGGCGGAAAATCGCCTGGACGCGCGCGTTCGCGGGCCGGCCCGAAATGCTGGTGCTGGAACGGCCGCTGCGCGGCGCGCCGGCGGAGGACGCCGCGCTCTTGCGCGCCGCGGTCGTCCGGGTCCGGGCGGCCGGCTGCGCGGTCGTCTGGCTGGACGAGGATTTGGATGCGGAAACGCGCGCGGCGCTGGCCCCGCTGGCGGTCGCGGCGCCCGAACGGGATTGAGGAGCGAACCATGGCGAAGAAATTCAAGTTCCGGTACGTGAACGAAATCGTGGGCGGTTTCGTGCTGCTGGTGGTCCTGCTGCTGCTGGCGGGCATCCTGGTGGCGGGCCGCGCGCAGCATTGGTTCGAAGGTTCCGCCGTGCTCCAGCTGAAACTGCCCCAGGATGAAGGCCACGGCGAAGGCTTCATGGGCCTGAAAAAAGGCGCCGAGGTCATTCTGCTGGGCACGCCGGTCGGCAGCGTGCAGGATCTGCTCGTGGACGACGAAACGGGTGCGATCTCCGGCACCATCCGGGTCCGCGGGTCGTTCCTGCGGCACGTGAAGACCGACATGGTCGCCTGGGTGAAGAAAAAGATGGTGGTGACGGGCGACGCCTACATCGAACTGGGCGCCGACAAGGATGAAACCGGCGCGGATCTGCCCGTGCGGGGGCAACCCGTCGCGCCGGGCGGCGAAATCGTCATCAAGAAGGACGTCGAAATCATCCAGATGCTCCAGGATGCGCTGGAGGCGATCCGCAAGGAGGCGATCAACACCTTGGCGCTGGTGAACGGCGCCATCGCCGAATACATGGCGCTGGGCGGCTCGCTGAACGATCCCGACGGCAATCTCCAGCAACTGCTCGCGAACGCGACGGGCCTGCTGGAAGACGTCCGCAAGGGTCCCGGCCTGCCCGCGCAGATCCTCAACGATCCGGCCCTGGCCCGCCAGGTGCAGGCGATCGTCGCCGAAGTGCGCCAGCTGGTCGAAAAGGCGAACGCCGCGGCGACGGAACTGCAGGCGACGGTCGCCAAGCTGCCGCCGATGGCCGAGACCGTCGGCGGAGAGGTGGACAACCTGCCCGTGGTGATCGGCGACGCGCAGGCGCTGATGCGCGAAACCACCGCCTTGATGGACGGTCTGCAGAAGCATTGGCTGCTCAAGAAGTACATGGGTTCGGACGACGCCGTGCGCGCCGAGGAGGTCTTGGTGCCATGAGGACAGGAGTCAGGAGTCAGGGTTCAGGGTTCAGGGGAAGCTGGGTTGCGGCCTTGGCGGTCGCCTTGGCGGCGGGGTGCGCGGCGCCGCCGGCGCCGCGGTTCACGGACGCGGACTGGGTGTCGCACGTCACGACGGGCCGGGGCGCCTACGAGCGCGGGGATTACCGGCGCGCGGCGGATGCCTATGGTCGCGCCCAGCAGCGCGCGCGCGCGCTGGACGACGCGGATGCCCTGGCGATCTCCGCCGTGAACCGCGCGACGGCCCTGGTGGCGGCCGGCCAGGCCGCGGAAGCGCTGGCAGGACTCGACGAGGCGCTGGCGGACGCGCGGATCGAATCCGCGCGCCGCGCGGAACTGCTCGTGGCGGCCGCGCGCGCGGAACAGGCGCGCGGCCAGCCCGCTGCGGCGCTGGTGCGCGTCGCCGCGGCGCTGGAACTGAAGCCCGCGCCCGCGCTGCAGGCGCAGGCCTTGCTCGCGCAGAGCGGCGCGGAATTGGCGCAGGACGATCCCGCGGCGGCCACGCGGGCGCTGGCGGGCATGCCGGCGAAGGCGTGGGCCGCCCTCCCGGAATCGCTGCAGGCGGAACAGGCCGAAATGCGCGCCGCGATCGCCGCGGCGGAGAAGAAACCCAAGGACGCCTTGGCGCGGCAGGACAAGGCCGCCGAACTGTGGAAAAAGGCGGGCCGCCTGCCGGAAATGGCCCGCGCCTTGGCCGCCGCCGGCCGCCAGGCGTTGGCGGCGGACGATCTCGCCGGCGCCGCCGACCGGTTCTACCGGTCCGCGCGCAGCCTCTGGGCGCAAGGCCTCCGGCCCGAAGCCCTGCGCGTGCTGGAGGAGGGCGTGTCCGCCGCGGAACGCCTTGGAGACGAATCGGTTGCGAAGAAAATGGGCGAACTGTTTGTAACTTTCCAGTCCGCCCAACGACTGCAAGACAAGTAACGACGGAGAAAAAACATGAAAACGTGGATTCTGGCAGGTTGCTTGGCGCTGGCGGCGACGGCCGCGTGGGCGGCAAAAGAGATGAGCGTGCAGGTGCGCGACGGACAGTTGCGCAACCGCGGATCGTTCTTGGGCACGGTGGTCGGCACGGTGGCCTACGGCGACCGCGTGACCGTCAACCAGACCCAGGCGGGCTGGTGCGAGGTGTCCGTCGCCGGGAAAACCGGCTGGATCCACGAGTCGGCGCTGACGCCCAAGAAGGTGGTGCTGTCCGGCGGCGGGGCGGACGCGCGCGTCCAGTCCGTCGGCAGCGAGGAAGTCGCGCTGGCCGGCAAGGGCTTCAGCAAGGAAGTCGAATCCGAATACAAAAAGCAAAATCCCCAGCTGGATTTCACCTGGGTGGATTGGATGGGCCGGCAGACGGTGCCGAGCGAGCAGCTGGTCGAATTCCTGAAACAGGGCGACTTGGTTCGCTGAGGAGCGCGACATGAACAAAATTTCGATTATGACGACGGGTTTCGCGGCGCTGGCGCTGGCGTGGGCGACGACGGGCTGCGAAATGGTCAACCAGGCGACGGCCCTCGCGGCCGACGTGGCGGCCGCCGGCGGCGTCATCACGCCGGACCAGGCCGAGAGCACCAAGCGCGTGGGCACGGCGGTGACGAAGACCTTCCAGGACATCACGCCGGAACAGGAATACTACGTCGGCCGCACGGTGGCGGCGACGGTGCTGGCGCAGTACAAGGCCTACCCGGCGGAGGACCTCAACGGCTACCTCAACCGCCTGGGCCAGGCGCTGGCGCAGTTTTCGACCAAGCCGGAAACCTTCGGCGGCTACCACTTCCTGGCGCTGGATTCCGACGACATCAACGCCTTCGCGGCGCCGGGCGGGCTCATCCTGGTGACGCGCGGCCTGCTGAAGTGCTGCGAAACCGAGGACGAACTGGCCGCCGTGCTCGCGCACGAAATCGGCCACGTCGAGAAGGTGCACGGACTGCGGGCCATCAAGACGGGCCGGCTCGGGTCCGCCCTGACGATCCTGGCGGTCGAGGCCGGCAAGAACCTCGCCGGCGAGCAGCTCGCCGAGGTGACCAAGGCCTTCGACGAATCCATCAACGACATCTCCGGGACGCTGATGAACAGCGGCTATTCGCGGAAACTGGAATACGAAGCGGACGCCGCGGCGGTCGCGATCCTCCAGCAGGCCGGCTACGAGCCCGGCGCCCTCGTGGCGATGCTCGAGAACATGGCGAAGAACTGGGATGCGTCGCGCAAGGATTTCGCGGCGACCCATCCGGCGCCGGCGGACCGCATCAAGGAACTCCGGAAGATCGGCGTGGCGTCGTCGAAGGCGTCGGCTGCGGCCCGGCAGAAGCGTTTCCTCGCCGCGACGAAATCGCTCTAGGCGATGGCGCGGCTTCCCAAGAAAGCGGCCTGGGGCCTTGTGGCCGGCGCGCTCGCGGCGCTGGGCGTGGCCGCGCTCGAGCTCTCCGGCCTGGTCGCGCGCTGGGAGGCGCCGCTGGCCGATTGGCACGCGCGCGCGCTGGCGCGGCCGTCCCCCGCGACGGACCAGGTCAAGCTGGTCCTGCTGGACCAGGAAAGCCTGGATTGGGGCAGCCAGGAGCAATGGCTTTCGTGGCCCTGGCCGCGGGAAGTCTACGGCCCGCTGCTGGACTACCTGAAGCGCAACGGCGCCCGCACGGCGGCGTTCGACGTGCTCTACACGGAACCGTCGGCCTACGGCGTGGCCGACGACGAAGCGCTCGGCGCCGCCGTCGCGCGCTTCGGCAACTTCGTCGGCGCCGTTTTCCTCGGCCGGCAGACGGAGCAAACCGCGACGTGGCCCGAGCATGCCAAGCCCAGTCCCATCGAAATCCAGGGACTGGAAGCGTGGCTGGCGGCGCATCCGGAAGCGGCGGCGGATCTCGTCGCGCCGCGCGCGGCGTTTCCCGTGCCGGAGGTCGCAGGCGCGGCGGCCTGGCTCGGCAACGTGAGCGCCGCGGCCGATGCCGACGGCATCTACCGCCGCGCGGCGCCGTTCCGCATCTTCGACGGCCAGGTCCTGCCTACGCTGGGCTTCGCGGCCTGGCTCGCGGGACTCGGCGCGGAGCGCGGCGACATCTCGATCCGGCCCGGCGAACTGACGGTGGGCGACCACCGGATCCCGCTGGACGACCGCGGTCGCATGATCCTCAAGTTCCGCGGACCGTCGCGGACGCACCAGGCCTTCGGCGCGGCCGCCGTCATCCAGTCGGAAGTGCGGTTGCTGGAAGGCGCCGAACCGCCGATCCGGGACGGCAGCGCTTTCAAGGATGCCCATGTGTTCTTCGGTTTCAGCGCGCCGGGTCTGAAGGACACGGTGACCTCGCCGATGGGCGCGGGCTATCCCGGCGTGGAAATCCACGCCACGATGCTCGACGACCTGCTCGCCGGCGATTTCCTGCGCGACGTGCCCGGACCGCTCGTGGCGGCGTGGTTCCTGCTGCTGGCGCTGGCGGCGGGCGTGGCCGCGGCGTCCGCGCGCAGCGGCTGGCAGAGCGCGCTGGCGGCGATCGTCCTGATTCCGCTGCCCGCGCTGGCGGGTTTCGCGGCGTGGCCGGCCGGCTACGTCCTGCCCGCGGCCGGCGGCATGGTCGGCGCCGTGCTCGCGCTGCTGGGCGGGGCCATCGCGAACTTCGTGCTGGAAGGCCGCCAGAAGCTGTTCCTCAAAGGCGCGTTCAAGCACTACCTGAGCGCGGACGTGATCGAACAGATACTGCGCGATCCCGGCAGCCTCAAGCTCGGCGGCGAAAAACGGGAACTGACGATCTTCTTCTCCGACCTGCAGGGCTTCTCGACCATTTCCGAAAAGCTGGGGCCGGAAGATCTGACGAAGCTGCTGAACGACTACCTGTCCGACATGACCGACATCATCCTCGAAGAAGGCGGCACGCTGGACAAGTACGAGGGCGACGCGATCATCGCGTTCTGGAACGCGCCGCTGCGCCAGCCGGACCACGCCGTGCGGGCGGTGCGGGCGGCGGTCCGCTGCCAGCGCAAGCTGGCGGAACGCCGCGCGGAATTCGCGCAGCGCACGGGCGCGACGCTCAAGATGCGCATCGGCCTGAACACGGGCCCGGTCGTCGTCGGCAACATGGGCTCGAGCAACCGCTTCGACTACACGGTGCTGGGCGACGCGGCGAACCTGGCCTCGCGCCTCGAGGGCGCGAACAAGGCGCTGGGCACCTATCTCATGATCGCCGAATCGACCTGGACGCAGACCCATGGCGCGTTTCCGGGCCGGGAGCTGGGGCAGTTGACGGTGGTGGGACGTAAAACGCCGGTGCGCGTGTTCGAAGCGACCGGGCTGGAAGGCGAACCGCCGGATCCGGCAGCGGCGGCGTTCGCCGCCGCGCTGGAACTTGCGCGGGCCGGCCGCTGGAGCGATGCGGCGGCGGCGTTCGAAAAGCTGGGCGACGACGCGGCGGCCCGGACCTACGCGGCGAAGTGCCGCGAGCTGGCCGCGGCCGGGCCGGGCGCGGCCTGGGACGGCATCTGGAATTTGACGGAAAAATGAGGGCGGCGGCATGAAGGTTTTCCTGGGCGGCGCGCGCGGCAGTTTTCCGGTATCGGGCGCGGACAAAATCCGCTACGGCGGCGACACGTTTTCCCTGCTGGCGGAAAGCGCCGCCGGCGATCAGGCGCTGATCGACGCCGGCAGCGGCGTCCGCAACCTGCTGGACCGCCTGCGTCCCGGCGGCACGCTGTTTTTCACCCACGTCCATCTGGACCATCTCATCGGATTGCCGGCGCTGGCGGACGCTTGGCCGCGGCAACTGGTGTTTCCGCACGGCGATCTGCGGCCGGCGCTGGAACGGGTGTTTTCCCCGCCGGTCTGGCCGGTCAAGCTGCCGGCCGCGGAGTATCCCGTGCCGACGGCTCCGCTGGACGTCGGCGGGCTGCGGATCGGCTGGCATGCGCTGGCGCATCCCGACGGCTGCCTGGCCTACCGCATCGACGAGCCCGCGACCGGCGCGTGCCTGGTCGTGGCCACGGACGTCGAATGGGCCGCGATGACCCCGCGCGCGCAGGATGCCTTCGCCGCGTTCGCGCGCGGCGCGGACCTGCTGGCGTTCGATGCGCAATACCGGCCCGACGAATACGCCGCGCACCGCGGCTGGGGCCACAGCACCTGGGCCGATGCCGCCGAGGCCGCGCGCCGCTGCGGCGCGGCGAAACTTTGGTTGATCCACCACGCGCCCGGCCGGACCGATGCCGAGATCGACGCGCTGGCCGCCGACGCGGCCGCGGCCTGCAAGGGCGCCGTGGTGCCGGCGGGCGAACGCATGGCGGAGGCGTTGCATGAATAGCGCGATTTGGTTCCGGTTCGCCGAAGCGGCGGCGTTGATCCTGGCGGCGCTGGCGGCGCTGGGCTTGGCGGCCGTGCCGCGCCGGGCGCTGGCGCGCCGCGCGCAGGCCGCGCCGGGGTTGGCGGGAAAGTGGCTGTGGGCGGTGCTGGAAAGCCTGCCGTTCCCGCTGCTGGCGCTGGGGCTGGGCGCGCTGGCGCTGCGGCTGCCGGCATGGACCGGCGCGCCGTGGGCGGAGCGGTTCCCGGCCGCCCATGCCGGGGCGTGGATCCTGTTCTGGCTGCTGCTGCTGGCCTACGCCCTCGGCGAGGCGACGTTCCGGCAGATCCTCGCCTGGAAGGGCCAGGCGCTGCCGGCGCTGCTGCGCGGCGTGCTGCGGCTGGGCATGGCGGCGCTGGCCGCGTTCTGCGCGCTGCGCTTCGAACTCGGCTGGAACGTCGCGCCGCTGCTGGCCTCCACCGCGCTGGTTACGGCCGTGGTCGGCTTCGCGCTGCAAGGGGTGCTGGGCAACCTGCTGGCCGGGATGTCGCTGAACCTGACCGGTTCGCTGGCGCCCGGCGACTGGGTGGCCATCGACGATCTCGAAGGCCGCGTCGCCGAGATGAACTGGCGGGAAACCTGGCTGACGACGCGCGAGCAGATTCCCGTGCGCGTACCCAACGCCAAGGTGGCGGAAGCGCGCATCCGGCATCTGAGCCGCCCGGCCGAACCGCGCCGCTGCTCGGTGCTGGTGGACGCCAGCTACGACGCGCCGCCCGACCGCGTGCTGGCCGCGCTGCGGGCGGCCGCGGCCGCCGTGCCGACGGTGCGCCGGACGCCGGAACCGGCCGCGCTCCTGCTGGATTTCAAGAGCTACGGCATCGGCTACGAACTGCGCGTCTGGGTAGACGACTACCCGTTCCGCGATCCGACGCTGGCCGAAGTGCGGCGGCACGTCTGGTACCAGTTCCGGCGCGCCGGCATCGGCATCCCGTATCCGGTGACGGACCAGGTGCTCAACGATTTCATGAAGCGCGCCGTGCCGCCGGCGGCGGCGCCGGCGGAGGATCCCGAAGCCCGGCGGCGTGCCGCGGGCCTGCTGCAGAGCGATTTCGCCAAGAAGGTCCTGGCCGGCGCGGACGGCCAGCCGCTGGTGCCCGCCGCGGATCTGGCGGCGTGGGCGGGCCGGCTGGAGAGCCAGCTCTTCGGCCAAGGCGAAACGGTGTTCCGGCAGGGCGAGGCGGGCGATTGCTGCTACGTGGTCCTGGCGGGCCAACTGGAGGGGCGCATCGCGCACCGGGAATCCGGCGCGACGACGACGTTCGCGGTGGGGCCCGGCGCCGTGATCGGCGAAATGAGCCTGATGACGGGCCTGCCGCGCACGGCCGGGATCTCGGCGAAGGAATCGGCGGAACTGCTGCGGATCCCGGCGCCGGATTTCGCGGAGCTGCTGGGCAAGCACCCCGGGCTGGTCGAACAGGTGAGCCAGCTGGTGGCGGAGCGGGCGCAGCAAAACCGCCGGCAGCTCGAAGACGCCTTGGCGGCCGGCGCGGCGCCGGTGGAACAGGCGTTGTCCCGCGACGGCATTCTGCGGCGTTTCTGGCGGCTGCTGGGCGGCGGCGGCCGGTAAAACGAGGTAAAACCGCCGCCGTTTTACGGTTGATTTGACCGGAATCGAAACCGATACTGTGGGCGATGGCTGGCGGAAATTCACCCGCCGGCCCGCAAGAGGTGGACGATGAACGTGGTCGGCGTGGTGTTGGGCGGAGGCGAAGGCAAGCGGTTGCAGCCGTTGACGCGCGACCGGTGCAAACCGGCCGTGCCGCTGGCGGGCAAGTACCGCCTGGTGGACATTCCCGTCAGCAACTGCATCAACAGCGGCATCCGGCGCATCTACGTCTTGACGCAGTTCAACAGCGTTTCGCTGCACCAGCACGTGCAGAGCACGTACGTGTTCGACCAGTTCCACAGCGGTTTCGTGCGGATCCTCGCGGCGCAGCAGACGCCGGGCAGCGAAACCTGGTTCCAGGGCACGGCCGACGCCGTGCGGCAGGGCCTGCGCTACATCCTCGACCGCCAGCCCGACCACGTCGTCATCCTCTCGGGCGACCAGCTCTACCAGCTGGATTTCCGGCCGGTGCTGGAAGAGCATATCCGGAACAAAGCCGAAGTGACGATCTGCACCAAGCCGGTGCCGCGGGGCGAAGCCGGCGCGCTGGGCATCATGCAGGCCGACGCCAAGGACCGCATCGTGCGCTTCGTCGAAAAGCCGGGCGACACGCCGCTGCTCGACGAATTGCGCGAGCCCGGCCCCGGCCCCGAGCGCTACCTCGCCAGCATGGGCATCTACGTCTTCAACACGGACGTGCTCGTGGAACTGCTGGACAACGACGCCAAGGATTTCGGCAAGAACATCATCCCCGCGGCCATCCAGAACCGCGCGGTGTACCGCTACCTGTTCGACGGCTACTGGCGCGACATCGGAACGATCCGCGCGTTCTGGGAAGCGAACATGGAACTGGCCGAGCCGCTGCCGCAGTTCAACCTCTACGACGTCAACGCGCCGATCTACACCCACATGCGCTACCTGCCGCCGTCGAAGATCAACGGTTGCGACCTGAACCGCGCGCTCCTCAGCGAAGGCTGCATCATCACCGGCCACCGCATCCTGCGCTCCATCATCGGCGTCCGCGCCAAGGTGGGCGAAGGCAGCGTGATCGAGCACACCGTCATGATGGGCGCG
Organism: Kiritimatiellia bacterium; assembly: GCA_035450765.1. GTDB lineage: Bacteria > Verrucomicrobiota > Kiritimatiellia > CAIQIC01 > Lenti-01 > Lenti-01. Next base: position 17,647 of record DAOTNL010000012.1, read on the forward strand.
GACTACTACGACAAGAAGGATCTCGAGCCCGGGGAAATCCCGATGGGCGTCGGCCGCGACTGCTTCATCCGCAACGCCATCCTCGACAAGAACGCGCGCATCGGCGACGGCTGCTACATCACGCCCGACGGCAAGGCCGACGTCGTCACGGACCTCTACACCGTGCAGGACGGCGTGATCGTCATCCCGAAAAACGCCGTCATTCCGCCCGGCACGCGCATTTGATGGATTTGGTTCGATTGTAGCCGGCCTCGTTGAGGCCGGTGGCGATCTTTTTCCGCCGGCCCCAGCGGGGCCAGCTACAGCAAATCTGCAAACACGTTACGGCGCCGGCGGCTGGTAGGCGGGCAGGGCGGGCCGGCGGTTGGGGCCCACGACCTTGCCGCGCGCGCCGGTTTCTTCGTCCGCCGCGCCGCCCGCGTTGCCGCTTTCCAGATGCTGGCGGCGGCAGTCGCTGATCAGGCGGTAACATTGGGATATGTTGTCTCCCAGCGGCACGTTGGTGGGGGCCAGACCTTGCAGGGACTCGAACTTCTTCGCGGCCTGGAACGCGGTTTCCTCGATCGGCTTCAGCAAATCCAGCTGCGATTTGTCCGCGAGGAACCGCTTGTATTGTTCCAGCGCCTGGTTGAACAGGCGGGCGCCTTCCAGATAATCGGGCTCCTGCCAGGCTTCCCCGGGTTTCGGCGGCGGCGCGGTCGGTTTCGGGCGCGGCGGCGGCGCCGCGACGGCCGGAGCCGGCGCGGGCAGGGCGGCGGGCCGGGCCAAGTTGCGCGCTTCCTGGGCCAGCTTGCGGCTGCGCAGGACGTATTCCGCCAGCGGGACGTCGGCGGGGGCCTGCGCGCGGAGCTGGTCGAACGTCGTCGCGGCCTGCAAAGCTCCGTCTTCAATCTGCTGCAGCAAGTCGCGCGGGCGGCCGTCGCGCCGGAACGCGCGCAGGCGGTCGAGCGCCTGGTTGAACAGGCGCACGCCGCGCAGGAATTCGGGATGGTCCCACGCGGTGGCGGTCAGGAATTCCAGCGTGGCCGGGGCCTCGACCGGCGCCGCCGGCGCGGCAGCCGCCGGTGCCGCGCGGTCGGCCGCAACGGGTTCCGCGCTCGGCGCGGTTTCCGGCGCGGCTGCGGGAACGGCCGGTTCCCGTTCCGGCAGCCAGTAGGGCAACCACTGATCCTGGAAACGCCACAGTGCGGCGGCAAGGACGGCGGCGACCAGCGCCCCGCCCGCGCCGAACGCGATGCGCTTCTTCCGGGGCGACGAAATCTGCATGGCGTAGGCTTCGGATTTCGTCAGGCGGATTTTCTTCCGACCGGCGGGCGGCGGTTGCAGCGGGGCTTCGTCCATGGAGGCAAGATGCGAAAAACCGCTGAAAAACTCAATCGCGGATTGTCGCGCGGCCGGCGCCGGCCGCAGGCGGAGCTTCTATTTTCGCGACCGCCCCGGTATAAGGAAGGGCGATGAAGGTCTGCATGGACATCCAGGCGGCGCTGGGCCAGCGCGCGGGCGTCGGCCGCTACGTGCGCGAGCTGCTCTTCCACCTTGGGGCCGAGAAAGGCGCCGACGAGCTGGCGGCGTTCTATTTCGACTTCAAGCGCACCGGGCTCGACGCCGCGCCGCCGGGCGTGGAAATGCGCTCGTGCCGCTGGCTGCCGGGCCGTTTCGCGCAGGCCGCTTGGAAACGCCTCGGCTTTCCGCCCTACGAATGGTTCGCGGGGAAAGCCGATCTCTACCACTTCCCCAACTTCATCCGCCCGCCGCTCGGGCGCGGCAAGAAATCCGTCGTGACCATCCACGACGTGTCCTTCCTGCGCATGCCCGAGACGACGGAAGCCAAGAACCTCGCCTGGCTTTCCGCCGAGATCCACGCCACCGCCGAGCGTGCCGACGCGATCCTGACGGATAGCCGTTTTTCCGCGCGCGAGATCGTCGAACTGCTGCGCGTGCCGGAAGACAAGGTGTTCCCCGTGTGGCTGGGCCTGCCGAAGTTCGGTCCGCCGCCCGCGCCGGACGCCGCCGCGGCCGCGCGCCGGGCGCTGGGCCTGGACAAGCCGTACCTGCTGATGGTCGGCACCATCGAGCCGCGCAAGAACATCCCGTTCCTCGTGAAGATCTACGAGGCCTTGCGGGACTTCGACGGCGATCTGGTGCTGGCCGGCGGGCTGGGTTGGAAGACCGGCCCCACGCTGAAGGCCATCGCCGATTCGCCGCGCAAGGACGGGATCAAGCTGTTGCGGCACATGGACGACGCGCAGCTCTCGGCGCTCTACGCCGGGGCCGCGGCTTTCGTTTTTCCGACGCGCTACGAGGGCTTCGGTTTTCCGCCGCTCGAAGCGATGGGCCGCGGCGCGCCGGTCGTGTCCGCACGCAACAGCTCCTTGCCCGAAGTGCTCGGCGACGCCGCCGAATGGGTGGACGGCTACGACGCCGAGGCGTGGGCCGCGGCCGTCCGTGGCGTGCTGGACGATTCCGCCCGCGCCGCGCGCCTGCGCGCCGCCGGCTTCGAGCAGGCGAAGAAATTCACCTGGGAAGAAACCGCGCGCCGAACGTGGGACGTCTACCGCCGGGTGGGCTGATCCGGCTCGGGCGGGGGGGCGTCCCGGGACAGACCCCGGATTCCGGTCGGAATGTTCCGCAATCTCCTTGACCGCGAATAGGCGGCGGCGCACCCTTGTGGACGCGGTTTGGGCGCGGTCTGGCCCAAGCGGCAGAACCAGGAGCGGGGCATGAAGGCGTTCGGTTGGGCGATCATGGGTTTGGCGCTGGGCTGGGCGCTGGCGGCGCCGGCGGCGCCGGTGGCGCGGGACGACGCGTTCCGCGCGGCGGAAACCGAACTGCCGCGGTTCTATCCGGGGGAGTGGACGGCGGCGGACGAAATGCCGCTGTGCGACCTGGACGGCGCCGTGGCGGCGTACGCCTTCATTTTCGAGCGCGGGGCCAAGCGCGCCGCTGCGGCGGAAGCGCCGGCGGCGTTCGTCGCCCAGGCGCGGGCGAGAATCGCCGCCGCCGGCGCGGAAGCGACCGGCTACGAAACCGAACTGCGCGGGGAAGACCGCTACGCCACGATCGTCGTCGCGGCCGACGACGCGGAACCGCCGGTCCTGCGCTGCCATCTGGGCTTGCCGGGCCACGTCGTCCGCGAAGCCAACGCGGTGGCCTTGGCGGGCCGGACCCAGCGCGGCGGCACGTGGCGCGTGCGCCGGTCCCTGATGCTGGGATTCTTCGACGAGGCCTTCGTGGTCGAACCGGCGGCGGGCACGGGCGAGGCGCTGGTGGTGGATTTGCGGACGCAGGCCGCGGTGCCGGAACGCGAGGCCAGGACCCGCGCGCAACTCCGCAAGGCCGCCGCCGCGTCGGATCCCGAACGCGAACGGCTGTGCGCGGAAGCCTGGCAACCCTATCGTCCCGCGAAGGCGACCGCGGTGATCCCGCTGGCCGCGCCGGCCGGCGCGAAAGGAGGCACGCCGTGAAGCCGCGCCTCTGGATTCCGCTTCTGGCCGCCCTGCTCGAGCTGGCTGTTGCCGCACCCGCCGCCATCATCACCAACGTCGTCTCCGATCCGAACGACGACGCTTTCGGCCTGACCGTCACCGCCGACAATTGGACCAACAACTCCGTGGCGTGCGGATATCTCAGCGGGTATACCGCGCCTTACCTGATCGGCGCGTTTCGGTTCACCGGCTTGCCCTTGACGAACAAGACGGTGATTTCGCAGGCCTATCTGCGCGTGCAGGCCTACTTGACGGGTACGGGAACCTCGGCGTTTTCGCTGCGCGGAGAAGCCTACGACGCCACGGACGCTTTCCACGTGGGCGCGTACCTCGGCGCACGCACGGTCACGACGGCCGCCGTGACGTGGACCGTCTCGTCGGCCTGGGCGGAAGACGGGGTCTACACCAGTCCGGACATCAAGACCATCGTGCAGGAAATCGTGAACCGCCCCGGCTGGGCCAGCGGCAATCCCATCGCCATCCAGATGCGCAACACGGCCTCGTCCGGGGGCTACCAGCAGATCTATTCCTATGAAAGCGCGGCCGCCTGGGGCGCGACGCCCGCCCAGCTGATCATCAACTACGTCGGAGCGGCCCCGCCGCCGGACGGCGTGAAGGCGGAGAACTACGTCTCCGGCGCCACGAATTCGCCGTCGACCGTACCGACCTACCTGAACAATCCGACGATGTATTACCCGGCCGGCGCGGGCGGCATCTGTTGGGCGACGGCCAACACCGACATCTTCGCCTACTGGGACCGCAACGCCTACTCGTCGGGCGTGCAGTACTGGAACCTGGTCGACAACGGCACCGCGCCGCTGCTGCAGCCGACGCAGCCGGCGGCGCCCGGCCACGATCAGGCGTTCGTGTCGAACGTGGTGGCGGCCCTGGCGCACCAGTACTACGGACTCAGTCGCGGCGACGAGGACGTCATTCTGGAGGAATTCGCCAACGGGACGAACGGATTGGCCTTCAACGCGACCTACCACGGACCGACGAACACCACGGCCGGAAAATCGAACTATCTGGGCGTCATCAAAACCGAAATCAACGCGGGGCGGCCCCTCAGCATCGGTTCATGGGGCAGCTATTTCGGCGGCGCCCACCAGGTGCCGGTCCTCGGCTACAAGGAGATGTCCAACGTCGTCAACAGCACCGTGTACATCCACCTGAACATGGGCGACACGCAGAACCAGTACGTCAATTTCTTCGCGTCGACGTGGGACAACCTCGACATGGACCAGATCGTGCCCGGCGGGACGCCGGTGGACGAATACGAGGCCAAGGGCGACAACGCCGCGGCCACGACGGTCGATCTGCTGCCCGACCATCTCTACGAATTCCGCCAGACCCACAACTTCAGCTTCGTCGGCGACCAGGATTGGGTGCGGCTGGCGGTCGTTTCCAACCGTCGCTATTCGATCTGGACGACCAACCTCGGCGCCTCCGCGGACACGGTGCTGACGCTGTTCGCCAACGACGGCACGACCCAGCTGGCGCAGGACGACGACGGAGGCAGCTCCGCCCGCGCCTCGAAGATCGTCTGGAACTGCTGGTCGAACGGCACGGTGCGGCTGCGCGCGACGGACAAGGCCAGCGGCTCCGGTCCCTCCGCCAACTACGACCTGCAGGTCGCCTACGCCGCGGGCGCGTCGCCCGCCGCGGCGTCCGGTCCGTCGCCCGCCGATCTTGCGACGGGGGTGGCCACCAACCCGACGCTTTCCTGGACGGCCGGCACCGGCGCGACGGGCTACCGCGTGAATTTCGGCACGGCCAACCCGCCGCCGTTCGCGCGCGCCCAGGCCGGCACGACGCTGGCCACGAACCTGGCGCCGAACACGACCTACTACTGGCGGATCGATCCGACCAACGCCGCCGGCATCACGACGGGCGCGGTCTGGTGTTTCACGACCGCCTTCGCGGCGGGCGCGCAGCCCGAAGTGCTGGCCGACGATCTGTTCGGGACGGTCTCGAACCGGTTCGGGTTCAACATGAATTGGGCGGCCGGCCGGCGCGTGGTGGTCTACGCCTGCACGAGCCTGGTGCCGCCGGTGGTTTGGTCGCCGCTGCAGACCAACACGTTTTCCGGCGCGCCGATCTACTTCTTCGACGCCCGCTGGACCAACCATCCCCGCCGCTACTACCGCCTCCGCGAGGAGTGAGTTCCGCCGTCTCTTGAAGTTTTACGTACTACGTAAAACTTCTGCAAAGTTTTTACGTTCCACGTAAAAATCCGCGGCTCACGCCTGCCGGCGCAGGAGGACGAGGGTTTCGAGGTGGAAGGTGTGGGGGAAGAGGTCGAAGGGCTCGACGGCTTCGATCCGGTAGGGGGCTTGCAGGAACAGCTTGAGATCGCGCGCGAGGGTCGAGGGGTTGCAGGACACGTAGAGGATCGCGCCGGGTTCGCGCGCGGCGATCCACGCGATGGCTTCGGGCGAAAGGCCCGGCCGCGGCGGATCGACGACGACGAGATCGACCTTGTCCGGCAACCCCTCCGGCAGGGCGGCGTTGACGTCCGCCGCGAGCACGTCGACGTTCTGGATTTCGTTGAGGGCGAGGTTTTCGCGCGCGGCGAGGACGGAGGGTTCCCAGCTCTCGACGGCGACGACGCGGTCGGCGACGGAAGCCAGATGCAACGCGATGGGCCCGGTGCCGGCGAAGAGATCGAGGGCGACGCCCGGCCGGCCGTGGAGGGTCGCGAGTTCGCGCAGGCGCGCGAACAATTTCTCGGCCTGCGCGGTGTTGCTCTGGAAGAAGGTGTCGGGGCCGATGCGGAAGCGCAGGCCGTTGAGGAGTTCCTCGACGTGGCCGCTGCCTTTCAGGACGGTGCGTTTTTCCGGGCGGGCGGAGCCGTAGATGTTCGTGTCGATCGAGAAATAGATGACGTCGGCGAGGTCTTCGAGGATGGCCAGGAGATGCTCGGCGAGGCCGGGATAGGCGGTGGTGGTGACGAGTTCGACCATGCGCTGGTTCGTGCCGCGGGCTTCGCGGATGGTCAGCGTGCGCAGGCCGGGGGTCTTCTTGATCTCGTGGAACGCGGGAACGTTCAGCTGCTTGGCGAGCGCGAGGACGCGGCGGACGATTTCGCGGGAGCCGGCGGATTGCAGCCGGCAGCCGTCGGCGGGCAGGATGTGCATGAAGCTGCCGCGGCGGTGCAGGCCGAGGCGCAGTTCGCCTTCCATCGTGGTGCCGAAGCTGAAGACCATCTTGTTGCGGTAGTCCTGGGTCTGTTCGGCGGGAACGACGTCGCGGACGAGTTCCTGGGCGCCGGCGACGCCGTGGAGGGACTCGACGAGGACTTCTTTCTTGAAGCGGAGCTGGGCGGGGTAGGCGCAGTGGCGGAACGTGCAGCCGCCGCAGTCGCCGGTCCAGGGGCAGTCGGAGGGGATGCGTTCGGGGGCGGGTTCGTGGTGCAGTCGATGCTGGCGCTGTGGCTGTTCCGTCGTTTCGACCTGTCCGTCGGCGCTGCCGGCACGCTGCTGTTCGTGACGGGCACGCTCAGCGCCGCCTCGGGCTTCGTCGCCGCCTGGCTGGCGGCACGCATCGGCCTGGTGCGCACGATGGTGTTCACCCACCTGCCGGCCAACTGCCTGCTCATCTCCGCCGCGTTCATGCCGACGATGCCGCTTGCGGTCGCGATGCTGGTGCTGCGCAGCCTGCTCAGCTCGATGGACGTACCGGCTCGCACGTCGTACGTGATGGCCGTCGTC
>DAOTNL010000013.1:0-24081 GCA_035450765.1 Kiritimatiellia bacterium
CCCCCCCCCATTCCCCGGGGATCCCCCCGTTGCGCCTCGCGCCCCCGCGCGCATTTTTTACGTAGTACGTAAAATCCGCCGGCGAAAATTACGTACTACGTAAAATTCAAGGCGGAGGTTCTTGCGGTTGGTCATCCCGAGCCTGTCGAGGGATCTGGGCTTCGTCCCGCCGGCATTCCGCGGGCAAAAAGTTTTCGCCGCTTGGCAAGCGCCCCGCCGGCGCGCTAGATTGGCAGTTGCGGCTCGCCGGAGAGATGGCGGAGTGGCCTATCGCGCCGGTCTTGAAAACCGGATCCCGCGCAAGCGGGACGGGGGTTCGAATCCCTCTCTCTCCGCCACGATTCGGATTCCCCGGCCCGCGATTTCCCCCTTTCCAGCTCCCGCACGGAGCGCTAGACTGCTTTTCCGCCATGAAACGCAACGCTCAGCTCGTCTGCCAGCACCTCGAAAACATCTCCCGCGGAGCTCTCGAGGAATACCAGGACATCATCCGGCAATACGTGCGCGGACGCCAGGGCATCTATGCCCTTTTCCGGCGCGGCAAGCTCTACTACGTCGGCCTGGCCACCAACCTCCGCACCCGCCTCACCCAGCACCTGCGCGACCGGCACGCTAATTCCTGGGACCGGTTTTCCATCTACATCACCATTGGCGACCACCATCTCCGCGAACTGGAAGCCTTAATGCTGCGAACGGTGAAACCAACCGGCAACAAGCAGAAAGGTAAATTCGCCAAATCCGAGGATTTGCGCCGCCGCTTTCGCCGCGACATGAAGCAAAGCCTGGAAGCCGAAATCGACGGCATGTTTAGCGAATTCCGCCCCGCCCGGAATAAATCCAAGCCCAAAAAGGAGGATGGGCCCACTCCCGTGTTGGCCAGGTTCTTCACGCAGCCGACACCCCTGCATGCGCGTTTCAAAGGAAAACTCATCCGAGCCCACGTGCGGCGAGACGGCGCCGTGCGCTACAGCGGGACAACCTACAATTCACCCTCTCAAGCCGCCGCCGCCGCGTGCCGGCGCGTTTCCTGCAACGGCTGGACCTTCTGGACCTACCAACGAGCCCCGGGTGATTGGGTCTATCTCAGCACCCTCCGCGCCTAGATCCGGCTCTGGCCCCCGATCAGGAGCCGCAGGCGTTCCAGCGCCGCATCGGCTTCGCGGCCTTTCTCGGCGATGGCCTCCAACAGTTCGGATGGCGTGCGGTTGTCCGCCTCAACCACCCGATTGGGATTCACGGCCTTGATGTCGTAGGCCGCATCTTCGATTTCCTGCGCCTTGGCCTGGTTCTCCCGCGCCGCGCGCTCCGCCGCCTTCCATTCCGCTTCCGCTTGTTTGATCGCCTCGGGCTTGCCTGATTTTGCACTCCGCATTTGGCGGAATGCGTCCTCCAGTTCCTTCGCCCGGGCCGCCATTTCGATGGCCTTTTCGCGGTATGGATGCGCCTCTTCCGTCGCTTTTTCCAGCCGCCGCGAGAAATCGACCGTCCAACTCCGCGCCGAGTCGCCCCGCGCAGGCAGCAGCTTGAAAAACTCGTCGAATGCGGCTTGGGTCAAAGGCGTCTTTTTGCCGACCTTCACGTCGGACAGATCGTAGTACCAGATCTTCTCCGTCGGCGGCCCTTTCCGGAAAAAGACGAGGTTGGTTTTGACGCCCGCGCCCGCCGACGAGAACACGCCGCCCGGCAGGCTGACGATGCAATAGACGTCGCATTCCTCCATCAGCTTGCGTTTCGTCCCGACAAACCCGCTTTCGTTGGTCCGGAACAACACCCCTTCGTCCAGTACGATGCCGCAATGGCTGCCTTCCTTCATGCTTTTGAGGACATGCTGGATGAACAGCACCTGCGTGGCGCTGGTGGGATAGTCGAAGCCCGTCTGCGCCTCCTTGCCCTCCTTGCCTCCGAACGGCGGATTCATCAGCACGCAGTCGAAAAACGCGGGCGCCCCCTTGAACAATCCGGCGTAGGACTCCTGCCCGGACAACGTGTTGCCGTGCCAGACGTGCGGCTCGTCGATGCCGTGCAGCAGCAGATTGGCCAGCGCGATGGGATAGACCGAATCGTCCTTCTCCCGTCCATAGAACGTGTTCCGCTTGAGGGTTTCCAGGCGGGGTGCTGTCAGTGTTCCGGCCTTCTCCGCCTGCTCGCGCATGTACTCGAACGCCTGCGCCAGAAATCCCCCGGTGCCGCAGCCGGGATCGTAGACCGTCTGGCCGATCTGAGGATCGACCACCCGCACCATCACGCGGATGGTATCGCGCGGCGTGAAAAACTGGCCGCCGTCGTTGCCCTTTTCCCCCATCTTCAGCAGCAACCCCTCGTAAACCTGCGACAGGGTGAAGACGTGGGTTTGGTCGATCGTCTCGTTGCTCAGTTCGTGGACCTTGTCGAGCACGTCGAGGAAGTTTTTCTCCGAATCGATCCGGCTGCGCTCCACGCCCGCCATCACTTCGCCGATGACTTTCTGGCGCGCCGTCGCCCCAGGCTGCTTTTCCAGCGTCTTGAGATGCGGCAGCAATTTCTCGTGGACGAAGGCCCAGACGCTCGCATTCTTGTCCTGCCGCATGGCGGAGTCCTTGTCCGCCCAATCGCGCCAGCGGTACGGCGCGGCAAGGGAAGGCTCGAACGGCAACCCCAGCGCCTGCGCCTCCTCCGCCTCCCGCTGCTCCCGCTCATCCAGAATGCGCAAAAACAGGATCCAGGTCAGCTCCGGCACGTACTTCATCGCCCCGGCGCAATTCGAGCGCCGCATCACGTCGCAAATCGACTTCACCGCCGCGTTCAGCGACTGCTGCGTCCCATGCCGCTTGCCGTTCGGCTTCGTGTTCTTCTTGGCCATCATGTCGCTCCGGTGAAAGCTTCGCGCAACAGCGCGAAGGATAGTTTTTCGATGTCGGCGAGCCTATGGATTAGGCGCTCTCGCACGGCATATGATGCTTGAAATAGTTTGTCGATTTTCGCCGCGATCCGTCGCTGTTCCGGCAATGGCGGCAATTCAATCTCAACGGCCGCAACTTCTTCCGTTCGAATTCGCGGCAGTTGGCCAGGCGTCTTGTCAATTGGGGCACGATTCAAGTACTGCGGGCTTCGCATGAACCACGCAACGAATTCCCTGTCCGCTTCCTCGCCGACTGAGAATACATACTGTTCCACCGAGCACAACCCGTCGAAATCGGCGAGCCACACTTTGTTCAGATATGGACGTAGATACCCATATACGATATCGCCCTTGAAAAAACGGGGCTTCCTGCCCGTCAAATCGGCCATTTCAATCGGCATGCTGGCAATGCGCCGCCCCGTCTGGGATTCTATGTGCTCAAGTCCAACAAAGATCGTTTTCCCTTGTGGATTGTTTCTTGGATGGACCAGATCTTTTCTCAGTCGAAGCAAATCCCCCAAACGACGCCTGGGCCAACGAGAATCCGGAAGCGAAAATTCTTCCCGCAATAATGCGCCTGGCAGCGCCTCCGCCGCCCGCAACTGCTCCGCGACCGCCTTGCGCGCGGACTCGACTTCGGCCAGTTGGGCGCGGAGGTGTGCGGCCATGCGTTGTTGTTCCGGCAGTTCAACCAAGGGGATTTTTAGGTTTTCTATAAGCCCTTTTGTGAGCGCCTGTCGGGTTGCCCCTGCTTGTGAATCCCAAACGAACTTCTGAAAATGCGGAGAAGAAAAATACAGGCATAGATAATCAGGATCGAGCGTGCCGTCACCGCGAATGACGCATACATGCTGGTTCACGTTTGCAGGGCAGAAATGATCCGGCGCAACGCAGACCCGCCCAATCGATGCCCCCGTGATATTCAGAAGAACATCCCGCGCACAAACGCGGCTCCCGGCCATTTCGGCATCTTGTTCTTCCGAAATATATGCCAATCCTTCGGGCTCAAACCGATTCATGTGGACGTTCTGACTGCGAATCAGGGGAATACCCGAACTTTGATAAGCGCGATATCCGCCGAGCGGAGTGTAACCACTGCCGATTTTTACGACATGATCACCAAGACGAACGCTACCTAAATATTTTGTCGAGGTATGATGCATTCGCTTGCGCCTTAGACCCGCTAGGCCGCAAAGATCGTTTCTTTGGTTTTCCGGACGAGTTCATCCGGGGATCCGCCTTGCTTGAGGGCTTGGAGACCTTTGAGGGCGCGAATTTCCGGGGTGCGCCAGAGGTCCTTGGCTTCCAAGGCGGCGGTGCCGGCCCGTTCGAACTGCCGGACGATGGCGCGGATGACTTTGGCGGTCGGTTGCGGCAGACGGATCAGCCAATCGGGGCCGTTTTCGCCAAACTGCGCGGCCCGTTCCGCGCGCGTGAGGGGCCGGATGCCATAGGCCAGCGCGGCCAAGACGTCGAAATCGTCGTAGGCCTCCATCTCCGCGCCTTCGCCGACGATTTCCGGCAGCAGGTTTTGCCGGCGCAGATCGGCCATCATTTCCGCGCGTTTCACGGGGTCCAGCCAGCGTTCGCGGAAATCCCGCAAGGTCGGCACCGCGGCGACGAGCTGCTGGACCAATTCGCGGCGGTATTCCTGCGGCGTCACGCGCCGGAGGCGGCCGTCCTTGGCCAACAGGTTGAAGCGGCCCGTGTCCTTGATTTCAATGGGGATGTCCTTGGCGCGCACCTTGGGCGGTTGCGGAGGCTCGGGGCCCGGTTTCGGCGGATCGCGCGGCGGCGGCGTGACCAAATCCGCCCCGAACAAAGCCGTGGCGCCCGTGTAGTCGAAGATGCGGAACATCAGCTTGCCGCTGGCTTCGTCCAGCCGGGTGCCCCGCCCGATCATTTGGTTGAACAGCAGCGGCGATTGCACGTAGCGGAAGAACACGATATTGCGCACGCACGGCACGTTCACGCCGGTGGTCAAAAGATCCTTGGTGGTGGCGACGATGTGCGACCGGGCCCGGCCGCGGAAATCGGGGATCAGCGCCTGCCCGTTTACCGACGACATGCACTTGAAGGCATACCGCTGGATTCGCTTCTGGCCATTTGCCTTGGCCCAGGCGGCATACAGGGCGTTGAATTCGTTGGCCACGAGATCGGCGTGGTGGTCGCTGGCGCAAAAGACGATGGATTTTTGAAGCGGCGTATGGTCGCCGGTGGCCAGCAGGCGCGCGAACAAGTGCCCGCACATGGCCTTGATGCGATCCGGCAGGATCAGGCGCGCCTCCAGCGCGGAGCCTTCGTTCACCTCGGGCACGGCGTCCGCCGTCAGCTTGCGGCCGGTGTGCAGATCGGTCAGCTTTTTGTCCGCCAAGTCGGCGCGCAACACGCCGCGGATGCGCTCGGGCTGGAGCTCGCCGTCGTGGTGGATGTCGTACTGCTCGATCTCGCAGGGGGCCAAATAGCCGTCCGCCACGCCTTGCGCATAGGTGTATTCGTAGGGAGCTTCGCCGAAGTATTTGTAGTTGTCGGCCAGCAGGCGGCGGTCTTCTTCGATCTGCTTCGCCAATACGGCGTCCTTGGCCTCGGGCAGGCGGATGGTGCGCGGCGTGGCCGTGAGCCCGACGTGGATGCCCTGCGCATTGTGCTTCAGAATGGCGAACCACTTGCCCCAGGCGGAACGGTGGCATTCGTCGATCACGATCACGTCGAAATAGCCCGGCGGATAGTGTTTCAGGAAAAACGAGGGGTCGATGGACGGGGATTGCGGATCAACGGCGGCGTCCTCGCCCACCTTGTCGTATTCCGGGTTGCCGCCCCGTTTGCGCTTTTGGTGGTCCAGTGTTTGGTAGGTGGCGATGACGACGCGGGCGTTCTTCTGCGGATGGCGGGTGTCGATTTCCGCGGCGTCGTTCCCAAACGCCGCCTGGAAATCGGCCAGGCCGTTGTCGCGCAGCTCGGTCCGGTCGCAAACGAAAAGCGCCTTGCCAAGGAAGCCGGCGTCGAAAATCCTCCGCAGCATGCCCGCCGCGATGCGCGTCTTGCCCCCGCCCGTGGCGATGAGCAGGATGACGCGCGGCGGGCGGTTGTTTTGCCGGTCCAAAATGATTTTCTCAAACGCCGCGCGGATGGCGGCATCCTGGAAATACCAGAAATGTTCCCGGCCCTGCTTGTAGGGCGTTTCGAGCAACTTGAACTCCGGCATTTCGGGTTTGAGGCCGCGGATTGCCAGGTAACGCCGGATCAGCTCTTCGGGCCGGGGAAACTCGGATAGCGGTCGCGGCTCCGTGGTGGCGCCGGTCTCTTCGTCATATTCAACGAACAGATGGCCGTTGGAGGAAAAGACAAATGGCACGTGGTGCAACTGCCCCACGCGATAATCCTTGCCTTGCTGCAAGCCATGCTCCGGCGGCTTGCCTTCATGCTTCGCCTCCAGGATGGCGAGCGGCATGGGCTCGGATCCGGTTGACAGCGGCCGCCGCAACACGTAATCGGTGCGCCCGGCCGATCGCCGGCGGGGCTGGCCATGCACGATGTCAATGGTCCGCGCCGTTTCCTCGACCCGGATGTCGGCGCGCCGGCTCCACCCCCGCTCTTCCAGGGCGGGGTCGATCAATTCGAACCGGACTTGGGCTTCGTTGCGCGACATGCAAAGAACTCCGGGCGGCGGCGGCGGTCTTATTTTCCGGCCTTTTCGCTGTTGTTCGCCGAGGCCTCCGCTACGCTTTTCTTCGCAGGCAAATCGGGTTCGGCATCAAAGAAGCTGACCGTCGGCAGGTCAAGCGCCGGGAACGGTCCGTTGTGCATGGCGTCTCTTAAAATTTGCCGGGCGGAACTGTATAGAATGGAACTGCCATTTACCTCCACCAATTGCTGCGCTTTCCCGGGCGGATATTTTGGATGCACCTCGAAGTGGCCCACCAGCGTGACCGAAAAGTTGTAGGGCGTGTTTTTGTCTGGCCCAACGTTCTGCTGCATCTGCAGAATGACTTGCCACAGTCTCCCGTCGAACTTCTTGGATACCGGCTTTGCCGTCGAATCGATTTGCAAATCACCAAACAGCAGGGCGTTCGGCTTCTTTTTGTCGTATTCGGGATTCGCCGCAATCATCAACCCCGTAACGAAGTATCCATGGCACTTAAGCGGCGCCAGTGTTGCTTTCATCGGGCTCTCCCAAAGTGGGTTTAGAATTCTCGTAGGACAACTCCGCTTGCCGTTCGGGTATCTCCCACCGCCCATACTCATCAAGCGCCGGCATCCGCCGCTTGGACCGGAGATAGCCGACATCGATTTTTCCCTCGTGGAGGGCGCACAGGAGAAGATTCATGGAGCGGGATGGCCGTTCCGCGCCGGTTTCCCAGCGGGTCCAGGTCTTTTCTCCCAACTGGAGCAACTCGGCCATCTTCTTTTGGGTCATCCCGATGGAATTACGCAAATCCCGCAATTGCTCCGGCAGCAGAATTCCGAGGTGCCGCGCCTTGACCGCATCCAGGATCTCGTGGGCCGCTCCATCCAGGTAGATTTTGCCCGTCTGGGGATCCTTCCAAGCGGGAACTTCCTGCGTGATGGTTTCCGCCACGCCATCGCCGTTGGCATTGGGGATGTGGACCAATTGCTTCGAGGTGACCGCCATCCAGCCCGGGACAGGCGGAGTCTTCATTTTCTTCATAACTTCTTCCCTTTTCGCGGAACGTGGCTCGAAAAGATGATGACTACGTCGCCATTGGGCAATAGCCCGATTTTGCCGTACATCTCTCGCTTTTCGTAGCTGAACCAAAACGCATAGGCATCGCAGGGCGGATCCATGTCCGTGACGTGCTTTCCGATAATGCCGTCGACATCCAACGCCCGAGCCATGGCTTCAGGGCGGTCGTACCACCAACTATTCGGAAACGTGCTTTCCCAATCATTTCTCGACTCATCCGTA
This sequence comes from Kiritimatiellia bacterium, assembly GCA_035450765.1. Lineage (GTDB taxonomy): Bacteria > Verrucomicrobiota > Kiritimatiellia > CAIQIC01 > Lenti-01 > Lenti-01. The sequence continues at coordinate 7,806 of DAOTNL010000013.1, forward strand.
CTGAAAATTCGAGTCTTGTCGCCGCTTCGAAGCACCTTGACAACGGCTTTTCGCCACGCGGCCGGAATCGGTTGCTCGGAGTTTCTGCTCATGAAAGTATCAATTGATACCACTTATGCAAGATAATAGTTCTATTTCATTCCTGTAGAATATGATGCGAGATATATTGCTTTCGCGCCTCATTGCTTCCGGATAATCGGGGCTATCTTTCAAAGCAAATCCGAATTTAGCAGTTATTGGGCAGGAACACCAGCAAATCTCCGCCACCCATATAATTATCTTGCCCGGCTTGATACCCACTGCCCGCCATGTAGCGTTCTTGCCAAAGTCGCCGCCCAACGCGTTATTCCGCCGCGGGTTCGGCGGGGGCTGGCTGGTCTTCGAACACGGCCGGGACGGCGGCGGCGCGGGCGTCGTCCGCGAACCAGTGGCGGACGGTGGGGACGAGATGGCGGACGCTGTCGCGGAAGGTCAGCGTCAGGAACAGGGCGATGAACAGCACGGCGAAGGCGTTGGCCAGGGCATTGATCAGCCGCGGCGACGCCGGACGGCGGGTGATCCCCGCCCACAGATTCATCACGACGTGGCCGCCGTCCAGCAGCGGCAGCGGCAGCAGGTTGATGATAGCGAGATTCACGTTCAGGAACCCCGTGAACCACACCGCCAGGATGAAGCTGGATTTGAGCATCAGCCACAGCATCATCAGGATCAGGACCGGCCCGCCGACGGCTTCGGCGGCCGCACCGGACGTCGCCGGCGTGACCAGCGCGCGCAGGAAGTCGAAGATGGCGGCGGCGTGGCCCTTGACCTGCGCCCACGGGGTCGGATGCGACAGAGCGGCGTAGTCGAGGTCGGCCAGGGTATTGAACTGGATGCCGATCAGGTGGCGGCCGAGCTTCTCGTCGTAGGAGGATTCGACTTCGGCGGACAGAAGTTCGCCGCCGCGGCGGAATTCGAGGAGCGCGGGCCGGCCGGCGGCGGCTTCGACCAGTTGGCTCAGGTGCGCGCGGCTGTAGACGTCGTGGCCGTCGAAGCGCAGCAACTGGTCGCCCGGCTGCAAGCCGGCGGCTTCGGCGCCGGAATTCGGATAGACGGAGGCGACGTGGCACGGATCCACGCCGTCGATGCCCGGCAACATCCAGACGCCCATGGGGGTCTTTTCGGTGGCGACGGAAATCTCGCGTTCCCCTTCCCCGCCGACGGGGCGATAGCGTAGGACGACTTCGCGGGCCGGGCCCAAAGCCGTTTTTTCGACGACCTGCTGCCAGTTGGCAACGGGCTGGCCGTCCACGGCGACGAGTTCGTCGCCAGGCGCCAGCCCCAGCGCAAGCGCAGGGCTGTTGGTGGCGACATAGCCCACCACGGCGCAGCGCTCCTGAAGCGAGGACGGCTTGCCGACCCACCACACGACCGTCGCCAAGACGAACGCGAACACGACGTTGCCGAACGCCCCGGCCACGGAGACCACGATCTTTTTCCACGCGGAAACGGGGGGCAGCGCGCGGGGCGCGGGGCGCGGGGTGGAAAGGGTCGAGGGTCGAGGGTCGAGGGTTTCAGACTTCAAGCCTCGCCCCTCGTCCCCCGTCCCTTCTTCTCCCTCGTCCCCCGTCCCTTCCAGGAACGAGTTCGGGTCCATCTGCGGCAAGGCGACGTAGCCGCCGAAGAAGATCCAGCCGATCTTGTAGGTGGTGGCGCCGATCTTGCGCTTCCACAGGGCCGGGCCCATGCCGATGGAGAAGACGTCGGCCACCATGCCGAACGCGCGCGCCGCGAGGAAATGCCCAAGTTCGTGGACGAAAATGCTCGCGCTGAACAGCAGGAGCATGGCGAGAATATAGAGAATGCCCATTAGCGGTGGCCTTGGGAAAGGGGGCGGAATATCCAATATTCGATGTCCAATGTCCAACCGACCAAATGAACAGCCGGGCCGCTTCCTTGGATATTGGACATTGGATATTGGTTGTTGGACATTGAGATCGATGTGCCGGCGGCGGGGGCCGCCGTCACGCCGCGAGCCGCAGGAAAAGATAAACGGCGGGGGCGGTGAAGAGGATGCTGTCGAGGACGTCGAGGAGGCCGCCCATGCCGGGGATGACGCCGCCGGAATCCTTGACGCTGGCGGCGCGCTTGAAGAGGGATTCGGTCAGGTCGCCGACCACGCCGCAGACGGACAGGAAGATGCCGAGGGGAATGGCGCGGACCCACGTCAGGCCCAGCGGCGCGAGGACGTCGCGCAGCGCCCAGACGAGAAGGGCGCCGACCGCGGTGCCGACGGCGATGCCGCCGAAGACGCCTTCCCACGACTTGGCCGGGGAGATGCGCGGGATGAGCTTGTGGCGGCCGAACGAGCATCCGACGACGTAGGCGCCGATGTCCGTGAACTTGGCGGCGAACACGGCGTAGAGCAGCAGCCAGCGGCCGGGCCAGTAGATGCCGCCCGCGAAATCCAGCGGCCGGCCGAACAGCAGCAGCTTGGTCAGGAAATTCCACAGCAGGCCCACGTAGAGCACGCCGAAAAGCGTGCCGCCGATGGTCCGCAACGGGTGCGGATTGTCCTTCTGCGGAAACTGGCGGATGAAGATGCCGATGGTGACGAGGAACAGCACGACGGCATCCCACGAACCGTCGGCTTGGCCGCCGTTGCGGACGCCCGCGAACCAGGTGACGAACACCAGCGCGACGACCCCGATCGTGCCGTAGGCCCGGAAGTTCGCCACGCCGCCGGCGGACATCAGCTGGTAGAACTCCAGCGCCATGATGGCCGCCAGCGCCGCCAGCACGAACGGGACGCCCGCGTCGGGCATGAAGAAAAACGCGGCGAACAACGCGCCCGCGATGGAAAATCCGCTGATGAGGCGATGCTTGATGGCGGGCAGGTTCATGAAGGGGCTCCGTAGCGGCGCTGGCGCCGGGCGTATTCTTCCAGGGCCTTGGCGAAGTCCGCCTCGCGGAAGTCGGGCCACAGGGTTTCGGTGAAATAGAATTCGGAATAGGACAGTTCCCAGAGCAGGAAATTGCTCAGGCGCAGCTCGCCGCTGGTGCGGATCATCAGGTCGGGATCGGGCACGTCGGGCAGGTAGAGGCGCGCGGCGATGGCCTTTTCGTCGATCGCTTCGGGCGCGAGCTTGCCGTCCCGGACGTCGGCGGCGATGGCGCGCACGGCGTCCACGATCTCGGCGCGGCCGCCGTAGCTGAGGGCCAGGATGAGGTGGCCCTTCTCGTAGCGCTTCGTGGCTTCCATCACGCGCTCGAGCTCGTGGCGCACGGCCTTGGGCAGGTCCTGGAGGCGGCCCGTCACGCGCAGGCGCACCTGGTTTTCGTGCAGCTCGTGCTCGTCCTTTTTGAGAAAGGTCTTGAGCAGCGACATCAGGCCCGAGACTTCGTCCTGCGGGCGCACCCAGTTTTCGGTGCTGAAGGCGTAAACGGTGAGATATTCGACGCCGTGGTCGCGGCAGGCGCGCAAGATGGCGCGCAGGGAGTCCGCGCCGGCGCGGTGCCCGAACAGGCGCGGCCGTCCGCGCTGCTTGGCCCAGCGCCCGTTGCCGTCCATGATGACGGCGACGTGGCGCGGAACGCAGGCGATCGCGGCCGGGGCGCTCATGCGTCCTTTTCCGCCAGGATCAGCGTGCTTTCGCGGCGCGGGCCCAGCGACAGGATGCCGACGGGCACGCCGGTGATCCGTTCGAGCCGGGCGACGTAGCGCTTGGCGTTCTCGGGCAGGTCGGCAAAGCGGGCGACCTCGCGCGTGGAGGCCCGCCAGCCAGGCACGTCTTCGTAGACGGGCCGGCAGCGGGCGACTTCGCGGACGTTGGCCGGGAAATGGTCGATGCGCCGGCCGTCCAGCTCGTAGGCCGTGCAGATGCGGATCGTCTCGAAGCCGTCGAGCACGTCGAGCTTCGTCAGCGCCCACTCGTCCACGCCGCAGGTCAGAACGGCGTGGCGGGCGACGACGGCGTCGAACCAGCCGCAGCGCCGCGGCCGGCCCGTCGTGGCGCCGAATTCGCGGCCGACGCGGCGCAGCTCTTCGCCGACGGCGTCGGTCAGTTCGCTCGGGAACGGTCCCTCGCCCACCCGCGTCGTGTAGGCCTTGAGCACGCCGACGACGTGGTCGATGAGTCCCGGCGGGAAGCCCGAGCCGGTGCAGGCGCCGCCGGCCCCGGCGTTGGAGCTGGTGACATAGGGGTAGGTGCCGAAATCGAGGTCGAGCATGATACCCTGCGCGCCCTCGAAGAGGAGGCTTTCGCCGCGCTCGGCGGCGGCGTGCAGCAGCGGAATCACGTCGCACGTCAGCGGGCCCAGGACCTTCATGGCCTGCTGCGTGGCGGCCAGGACTTCTTCATAAACCACGACGGGGGCGCCCATGGCGGCCAAGATGCGGTTCTTCTCCTCGACGCGGGACTTCAGCAACGCGGGAAATTCCGGATCGAGCAGATCGCACATGCGCAGGCCGAAGCGGGCGGCCTTGTCGGCGTAGGTCGGGCCGATGCCGCGCTGGGTGGTGCCGATCTGGTCGCCCTTGGCGCGGCGCGCCTCGCCCTGGGCGTCGAGCATGCGGTGGTACGGAAACACGACGTGGGCGCGGTCGCTGATGAACAGCCGGCCGGCGACGGATAGGCCGCGGGCCTCCACGCCCTTGATTTCCTCGACGAGCGCGACGGGATCGAGCACGACGCCGTTGCCGATCACGCAGCGCTTGCCCGGCGTGAGGATGCCCGACGGCACCAGGTGCAGCACGAACTTCTCCGCGCCGATTTCGACCGTGTGGCCGGCGTTGTTGCCGCCCTGCGGACGCACGACCCAGTCGGCGCGCTCGGTCAGCACGTCGATGATCTTGCCTTTGCCTTCATCGCCCCACTGGGCGCCGATCAGGATGGTGTTGGGCATGGTCAGTCTCCTTGGAAATTGGACATTGGATATTGGACATTGGTGGTTGAGGCTTCCCCGCTCTTGAAATCTTCAATATCCAATAACCAATATTCAATATCCAACCGATCAAGTGAACGGCCGATCAAAACAGGGATGTGCCGGCCCTGGCCCACGTCACACCTTGTAATATTCCCTGTACCACGCGACGAACCGCGCGATGCCGGTTTCGATGGGGGTGGCAGGGGCGAAGCCGACGTCGCGCCGGAGGTCTTCGACGTCGGCGGAGGTGGCGGCGACGTCGCCCGGCTGCATGGGCAGATAGTTGCGGATGGCCCGCTTGCCGAGCGCGGCCTCGATGGCGCCGATGAAGTGGTCGAGCTCGACGGGCGTGTGGTTGCCGATGTTGTAGACGCGGTACGGCGCGGGGCTCGTGCCGGGATCGGGCGCGGCGGCGTCCCAGTCCGGATTCGGCGCGGCGACGCGGTCGGCCACGCGCACGACGCCCTGGACGATGTCGTCGATGAACGTGAAGTCGCGGCGCATCTTGCCGTGGTTGAAGACGTCGATGGGTTTTCCCGCGAGGATGGCCTTGGTGAACAGGAACAGGGCCATGTCGGGGCGGCCCCAGGGGCCGTAGACGGTGAAGAACCGCAGGCCGGTCGTCGGCAGCCCGTAGAGGTGCGAATAGGTGTGGGCCATCAGCTCGTTGGCCTTCTTGGTGGCGGCGTAGAGCGAGACGGGGTGGTCCACGACGTCGTGGACGGAGAAGGGAAAATGGGCGTTGAGGCCGTAGACCGAGCTGCTGGAGGCGTAGGCCAGGTGCGGCGTCTGCGCGTGCCGGCAGGCTTCGAGGACGTTCAGGAACCCGACGAGGTTGCTCTGGACGTAGGCGCCGGGATTCGTGAGCGAATAGCGCACGCCCGCCTGCGCGGCGAGGTGGATCACGCGGTCGAAGGGCTGGCCGGCGAACAGCGCGCGCACGGCGGCTTCGTCCTCGAGCCCGCCCTTGACGAAGGCGAAGCCCGGCTCCTGGCGCAACAGCGCCAGGCGCGCTTCCTTGAGCGCCGGGTCGTAGTAGTCGTTGACGTTGTCGAAGCCGACGACGGTGTCGCCGCGCGCGAGCAGCGCGCGGGCCACGTGGAATCCGATGAAGCCGGCGGCGCCGGTGACGAGCACGTGCATGGTCAGATCAACTCCCCTTGTTCGCCCGCGCGGGGGGCGAGGCCGAGCAGGCGATAGGCCGCGGCGGTGGCGACGCGGCCCTGCGGCGTCCGCGCCAGCAGGCCCTGCTGCATCAAATAGGGTTCGTAGACTTCCTCGAGCGTGTCGGGTTCCTCGCCCACCGAAACGGCGACGGTGGCGAGGCCGACGGGCCCGCCGCCGAACTTCTCGACGATCGTCGCCAGAATGCGCTTGTCCATCTCGTCGAGGCCGTGGCGGTCGACGTCGAGCATGGCCAGGGCCTCGTCGGCCACGGCGCGCGTGATGCGCCCGCCGGCGCGCACCTGGGCGAAATCGCGAACCCAGCGCAGGAGGTTGTTGGCGATGCGCGGCGTGCCGCGGGAACGGGCGGCGATTTCCGCCGCGCCGGCGGCGTCGATCTCCGCGCCGAGGATCCGCGCCGCGCGTTCCACCACCTGGCCCAGCTCGTCGGGCGAATAGTAGTCGAGGCGGTTGGTCAGGCCGAAGCGCGAGCGCATGGGGGCGCTCAGCAGGCCGCTGCGGGTCGTCGCGCCCACGAGCGTGAAGCGCGGCAGGTTCAGCCGCACGCTGCGGGCGTTGGCGCCCTGGTCGAGCACGATGTCGATGGCGAAATCCTCCATCGCCGAATAGAGGTACTCCTCGACGCTCTTCTGGATGCGGTGGATTTCGTCGATGAACAGCAAATCGCCTTGCTCGAGGTTGGTCAGCAGGCCGGCCAGATCGGCCGGCTTGGCCAGGATGGGGCCGGAGGTGGCCTTGACGTTCGCGCCCATCGCCGCGCCGAGGATGTAGGCCAAGGTGGTCTTGCCGAGGCCGGGCGGGCCGCACAGCAGGACGTGGTCGAGGACGTCCCCCCGCCCCTTGGCCGCCGCCACGCTCAGCTCCAGCCGCTCGCGCACCTTGCCCTGGCCGACGAAGTCGCCGAACCGCCCCGGACGGAGGGTCCGGTCGAATTCCGCGTCCGCGCGGTTGAGGGTTTCGGATACGAATTTCTCGGTCATGCGCGCTTTCCGTGCCTGTCGGGCCATTGAAGCAAAAAGGCCCGCGCGACACAAGCACGGGCCTGAAAAATGGTGCACCCGGAGGGACTCGAACCCACATGCTTTTTAAGGCATAAGAACCTGAATCTTACGTGTCTGCCAATTTCACCACGGGTGCGCCGGTAAGTGAAACGCGCAAACCATACCAGTCGCCCCCCGGCGAGTCAATGGGGCGGACCGCTTTTTTTCGGAGGCGTTGCGCGGCGCATTTTGCCCCGGCGGCGGGATTGCCGGACGGGGGTCGCGGGCGTATACTGGCCGCCAGACAGGAGAACCGTCGACCATGAAAAAATCCACCTTGTTTTTCGCGCTGGCGCTGGCCGGCGCCGTGGCCGCTCCGGCCGCCCCCCCGGCCCCGGCAGCGTCCCCCGCCGCCGCTCCCGCGCCGCAGGACAGCCGGATCGCGGATCTGACCGAAGACCTCCAGAAGGCCCAAGGCCAGATCGCCGATCTCCAGAAGCGGCTGGACGAAGTCGAACAGCGCTTGGGCGAGACCTATCGCCCCATTTCCCCCTTCGACACCGTCGAGCGCCGCCTCGAAGATCTCGAGAAGGACGTCCAAGATCTCAAACGCCGCTGATTCCCGTTTCCGCCGATGAAATACCTGGATTACTACGCCGTGCTCGGCGTGCCGCGCGACGCGTCCGCGGACGCCATCAAGAAGGCCTACCGCAAGCTGGCCCGGCAATACCACCCCGACGTCAACAAGACCGCCGGCGCCGAAACCCGCTTCAAGGAAATCAACGAAGCCAACGAGGTGCTCTCCGACCCCGAGAAGCGCAAGCGCTACGACGCGCTGGGCGCCAACTGGAAGACCGGCCAGGACTTCACCCCGCCGCCTGGCTGGGGCGGGTTCGAGGGCGCCAGCAGCGGGCCCGGCGGCATCCATTTCGAATTCGGCGGCGGCCCGGGCGGCGGCGATTTCAGCGATTTCTTCTCGGCCCTGTTCGGGGATCTGGCGGGCGGCGGCCGCGCCGGCCGGAGCCGGCGCGGCGGCGGCAGCCCGTTCGGCGGCTTCGGGGGATTCCCGGACGCGGAAGATTCCTTCGCGCCGCGGGGACAGGATTTCGAGGCGAATCTCACGCTGAGCATCGAAGAATTGTACAGCCGCGAGCCCAAGGTGGTGTCGCTCCAGGTGCCCGTCGTCCGGCCGGACGGCACGGTCGCCCATCAGCCCAAGACCTTCCACGTGCGCATTCCGCCGGGAGCCACCGACGGCACGCGCATCCGCCTCTCCGGACAGGGCGCGGGCGGCGGCAACCTCTATTTGAACCTGCGCGTGGCGCCTCATCCGGTCTACCGGCTCCACGGCCACGATCTCGACGTCGAGGTGCCGTTGGCGCCTTGGGAAGCCGTGCTCGGCGCCAAAGTCCGCATCCCCACCCCCGACGGCCCCGCCAGCCTGACCATCCCGCCCGGCACGCAGGGCGGCACGCGCCTGCGCCTGGCCGGCAAGGGGCTGCCGGACAAGCACGGCGCGCGCGGCGACGTGTTCGCCGACCTCCGGATCGTGGTGCCCCATCCGCCCACGGCCAAGGAAAAGGCCCTCTTCGAACAGCTCGCGCGCGAATCCAGCTTCCAGCCGCGCCCGCGTTGACGTTGCCGCGCGGCGCGTGATAGGTTTTCGGGGATGGCGAGGGTTCGGGACAGAATGCGGCGCGCGGGATGGCTTGGCTGCGCGGTGGCGGCGGCAGCCGCTTTTGCGCCGGCACCGGCCGGCGCCGGACCGGCCGGCTACGTTGCCCGGGCCCAGATCGTGGGCGTGGACCACGCGTTCATCCAGCAATCGTCCGTCGCCGTGCCCGGCGCCGGCGTCCGCGCGTTCCGGGATCCCGAAGCCGAAAGCGGCGGCCAGGAACGCTTCGACGTGCGCTGGTACGCCCATCCGCCGGGAATTCCCCCCGGCACGGTCCTGTTGCTGGAAACGGTCCAGGAACGCAGCCCCATCGTCAAGAACCACGTCCACCGTACCGTCGGCAAATCCGAAGGCCACGTCCGCACGGCCATCGAAATCCCCGCCGAGGACGTCCGCCGCGCGGGGCGCGTCGTGAAATGGCGCCTGCGCGTGGTTTGGCGCGGCGCCGCGCTGGCCACGGCGGCGTCGCCCAACTGGGACAGCTGATCCGCCCCCCCGCATGAACGCCGCCGCGCCCAACCAGATTCTCGCCGCGACGGCGGACAACTGCACGCTGGTGGCGGTCAGCGGCGCGGCGACTTTCAAGCTCGCGCCGGCGTTCAAGCAGGCCGTGCAGGCCGCCCGGCTGGCCGGCAGCGCGCTGGTCGTGGTCGACCTGACGGAGTGCCGATCCCTGGACAGCACTTTCATGGGCGCCATCGCCGGAATGACCCTCGCGTTGCGCAAAGACGACGCCCGGCTGGCGCTCATCAATCCCTCCGGCCACGTCGCCGGCTTGCTCCGGGGTCTGGGCCTCGACCGCGTCCTCAAGACCTACGTCGCCGCCGAACTGCCGCCCGGCCTCGGCGACCTTTCGCGTCTCGTGCAGAACCTGCGGCCGGTGGAAGCCGCGCCGGCCGGCGAACACGAACTGGCCGCCTTGATGTACGACGCCCACGAAACGCTCGCTCGCGTGGACCCGCAGAACCTCCAGCGCTTCAAGGACGTGCTCGCCTTCCTGCGCGAAGACCTCAAGCGCTTTTAGGACTGGCCGCCGGGCGCCGATTTGCTAACCTGTTTCCCCGCCTAAGCCATGTTGCGCCGCAGCTACAGATTCCAGTCCGAACTCGCCGCCTTTCTCGACGCCATCCTGGTGTGCGCCGCCCTGCTGGCCGCCCTGGTCACGCACAAGCTGCTGGCCTGGCTGTTCCCGGACGTCTTCGCCACGTTCGACATGTTCTGGTCCAATTCCTGGCTCTACGTGCTGGTCGTGCCGGCCTGGGGCTTCGTGCTGGATTTCTCCGGGGTCTACCGCCAGTTCCTCGGACTGTCGCCGGGGCGGATCTTCCGCCGCATCGCGCGCGCCGGCCTGCTGAGCTTCGCGGTGCTGCTGGGCCTGCTGTACGTGCTCAAACTGCACATGGTGCCCCGCACCATCCTGGGCATCCACTGCCTCTACGCCATCGCCGCCGTCGGCCTGCGCGCGATCTACCTGCAGCCGTGGCTGCTGCGGCTGGAACCGCGCCGGCGCTTGTTGCTCGTGGGCGATCCCGGCCGCGTGGATGCCCTCCGCGACTGGCTCTGCCACCCCGACCGCGCGCGCTTCTTCGAAATCGTCGGCTTCCTGCCGCCCGCCGGCGTGCCGCCGCCCGCCGGGTTCGCCTCGCCCGGCACCCTCGACGATTTCTCCGCCATCCTGCACGCCACCGTCGTGGACGCCGTGCTGGTGATTCCCGACGGCATTTCCACCTCCCAGGTCGGCCAGTGGATCCGGCAGTGCGAAATCGAAGGCATCGAAGCCTGGCTGCTGCCCGAATTCCTCCGCACCCAGCTCGCCGAAGTCTCCCTCGACGAACTCGCCGGCGAGCCCATGCTCCTGTTCAGCACCACCGCCAAATCCTCCTGGGCCCTCATGTTCAAGCGCGCGCTGGACATCGTCCTGTCCGGCCTGGCGCTCGTGCTGCTCTCCCCCCTGCTGCTGGGCATCTGGATCGCCGTGCGCGCCACGTCCCCCGGCCCCGCGCTTTTCGTCCAGCGCCGCAGCACCTTGCGGGGGCGCACGTTCGACATGTACAAGTTCCGCACCATGGTCGCCAACGCCGAACAGATCCGCCACGAACTGGCCGACCGCAACGAAGTCTCCGGCCCCGTCTTCAAGATCAAGGACGATCCCCGCGTCACCCCCGTCGGCCGCTGGCTCCGGCGCTATTCCCTCGACGAACTGCCCCAGCTCTGGAACGTCTTCAAGGGCGACATGTCCCTCGTCGGCCCCCGCCCGCCCATCCCCGCCGAAGTCGAGAAGTACGAACCCTGGCAGCGCCGCCGCCTCTCCATGCGCTCCGGCTGCACCTGCCTCTGGCAGATCGGCGGCCGCAACCAGCTGGGCTTCGACGAATGGATGCGCCTGGACCTGAAATACATCGACACCTGGTCGCTCGCGCTCGACTTCCGGATCCTTTTCCAGACCTTGGGCGCGGTGTTCCGCGGCACCGGGTACTGAGCCCATGAGCGCCCCCGTCCTCCGCCCCTGCGTGTTCTTCGACCGCGACGGCATCGCCAACCGCAGCCCCGGGCCCGGGTACGTCAACCACCTCGACGATTTCCATATCCTGCCCGGTTTCGCCGACTGCGTGCGCGCCGCCGCCGCGAAGGGCATCCCCGCCGTCATCGTCACCAACCAGCGCGGCATCGAGCGCGGCATTACCCCGCCCGCGCAGCTCGAGGCCATGCATGCCAAGCTCCGCGCCGAACTCGCCGCGGAAGGCCTCGAGCTGCTCGACATCCTCGTCTGCACCAGCGCCGACGACGCCCATCCCCACCGCAAGCCCAATCCCGGCATGCTGCGCGCCGCCGCCGAACGCCACCATCTGGATCTCTCCAAATCCTGGATGATCGGCGACCGCGAAAGCGACGTGAAGACCGGCCAGAACGCCGGCGTGGCCGTCACGGTGCTGGTGGACGACGGCTCCGCCCCCACCGCCGCCACGTTCCGCGTGCCCGACATGCCCGCCTGCGCCGCCCTCCTGCGCGACCGGCTCTGAGCCCCGCCCCGCGGCGGTCTTGCGTAAAACTTCGCGGGCGGCTCAGGGCGCGACGCGCAGGGCGGCCGGCCAGACGGCGGCGCGGCGACGGACGGCGGGGGCGTCGCTGGACAGCACCTTCACGCGGCGGCCGTTCTTGGGCTGGTAGAGGCCGACCGCCACGGCGAGCGGCCCCGGCGCCGTTCCGGCCGGAATCGCCAGCCGCCGGGTTTCCGCGACGGCTTCGCCCGGCACGGGCCGCAGGGACGGGTCGCCCCACAGCAGCGCCGAACCGCGGTAGTCGTCCTGCGCGACGATCTTCCCGCGCGCGTCGCGCACGTGGATGAACACGATTTCCTGCCCCGCCGCGAAGGTCTCTCCGGCGGACCAATGCAGCCGCACCTCGATCTGTCCGCCGGCGCGGACCTCCGCCGGTTCGACGGCCACGCTTTCGAGCCGGACGCCGTTGGCGAATTCCGTCGCGCAGGGCTTCTCGGGCACCGGCGCGGCGGCGCGCCGGACCTGGACGGCATCGTCGCCGCCGAGGCGCCGCACCAGTTCTTCGGGCAGCGCGGAAAGCGCCGACGGGCGCCAACGGACGATTTCCGCCAGCAACGCCCGTTGCGTTTCCGTGCTTTCCCCGCCCGCGCGCAGGCGGCGCACCGCCGCCGCGGCGCGCGCGACGGCGCGGCCGCCAGCAGCGTTTCGCCCGTCCACACCGCCGCCGGCGGCAGATCCAAACCGTCCTGGCTCCATCTGCCGGCGGGAACGGTGAAGACGCTCCATTTGTCCACCGGGGCCTGCCAGAATTGCGCGCCGTGGGTTTCCAGCGTCCGGCGCGCGGCGGCCGCGTGGCGCGGCTCCACGATGAACACGTTGGCGCGATCCGCCGCGATGGCGCCGTCGCGCGGCAAATCCCCGGCGGCGAAGACAGCGCCGGCCAACCCCGCCAGCCGGTCTTCCGGCACGCCGCCTTCCGCCAGCAGCTGGTTGGAGATCCAGCGCGGCGCATAGACGGCCCCCGCCGGCGCCTGGAGACGCAGCCAGTCCGCCAGCGCGGTCACCGCCTTGGCGGTGTAGCGCCGCTCGAGGCGGCCGTCGGTTTCCAGCGCGACGGCTTCCGCCAGCCGCCAGGCCAGGCCGCGGCCCGCGCGCGGATCGCCCGGGAACGTCGCCCGCAACGCCCGCGCCCCGCGCGCTTCCACGCGGAATTCCGGGCGCGCGAACCCGGACGGATGGTACAGCCGCGGGCCGGACCACTCCAGCGGAATGACCGGCGCATCCGTCAGCAACGGCGTCCACTGGCCGCCGATTTCGGCCTCGATGCGCACGCGCCGCGGAAAATCGAACGCCTCGGCGCCCATCGGGTGGGCAAACAGGAATTGGACGGCATGGACGTCGCGCGGCTGCGCGAAGGTCCATTCCAGCGTCGCGTCGGTCTGGGCGCCGGGCGCCCAAACGGTGTCGAGATTGCCATCGGCCAGCGCGCCGACGAGGTCGGCGCCCGCGCCGTCGCGGAGCGCGGCGATCGCTCCCGCGGGAATTTCGCGCAGGTCGAGCGGCGGCCGGCGGACGTTCCAGACGATGCTGCGTCCGCCGGCGGGAATGGTTTCGTAGGTCGCCCCCGCCTGCGCCAGGAACGGGCCGATGCCGTTGAAATCCGACGCGTACGCGGCGACCTCCGCCAGTTCCGCTTTGCGCAGGATGGGCGCGTAGAAGGTCTGCCGCCCATTGGACACCGCATAGCGCTCGTCCAGGGCGAAATTCAGCGGGTACAGCTGGAGCGGCGCCAGCAGGGCGGTCGCGCCCGTGCGGTCGAGCGCCGCGCCGAGTTCGCGGTAGGCCTCCAGCTGGGCGACGCTCTTGCGGTTCGCCCCCGCCAGCGATTTGGCCGCCAAGCCGCCTTGGCGCGCCACCAGCGCGGCCAGCAAGAGGCTCGCCGCGATGCGGATGGCCCGCCGCCGCGGCGCGGCGCAGGCGACGCCGGCCAGCACGGCCAGCCCGGGCACCAGCGGCACCCAATAGCGCGCGGTGTGCGTGCGGGTGAAGCCGGACGTCGCGAAGATCGCCGCAAACAGCGCGCAGAACAACGCGGCCCCGGCGCGGGCGTAGTTCTCGCGCGGGGTCGCGGTGCGCCGGCGGACGAAGGCCGTCGCCGCGCCCAGCGCGGCCAGTCCCAGCGCGGCCAACGCCAGCAGCAGCGGCCCGCGGGCGTCGCCGTCGACGTAGCGCGATTCCTGCAGGATCAGGAAGCGGTCCCAGGAATTGGCGAGCGCTTCGCGCAACGGCGCGTGCCCGCCGATCTGGGACATTTCCAGCGACGCCCAACCGTGGCGCGCGTTCCACGCCAGCCACGGCGAAAAACCGGCGGCGAAGCCCGCCAGCCCCGCCCCGATTCCCGCCGGCTGCCGCCAGAACTTGCCGCGCAGGCCGTGCAGCAGCAGCAGGACCGCCGCGCCCAGCGCCGCCGCGACGATCAGGTTCGACCACGCGCCCACGCCCGCCAGCAGGCCCAGCGCGAACCAGCGGAGCCACCCGACGCGCTCCCCGGCGCGCAGCCGCGCGGCCAGCCGCGCCGCCGCGAAAATGGCCAGCGCATCCACGAACAGCGCCACCATGTAGCCGCCCCGCGCGGCGAACTGGAACTGGAAATAGGCCAGTGGACCGAACCAAGCGGCTGCCACGGCCGCCAATCCGCCCCACGGTCCCGCCGCGTCGCGCGCCCAGCGCCACAGGAAAAACGTCGCCAGCGCCGCGAACAGCACCGGCCCGAGGTTGACGGCGAACCCCGTCGAACCCAGCAGCGCCACCGCCAGCGCGCTGGCGGCCGGTTCGAGGCTGCCCATGTAGGCCTGGCCATAGAAGAAAACCGGGAATTCCTTGAGCGCGGCCATGTGCCGCGCCATCAGCGCAACCACGGCGGGATCCGGCTCCGCGATGGCCCGCGCCGCCCAGGCCCCCGCCACGCGCGCGGCGAGCCCCAAGGCCAACACCGTCCACGCCAGCCCGTCGGCGGCTTCAACGCGGCGCGGATTGTTCGGCTGGGCGTCCATGCGGTCCGGCTAGTGGTGGAAATGTCCGTCGAAGTTGGGCTGCACGGGCGCGGCGTGCGGGCGATAGCCGATTTCCACGCGCGCGTTGCCGCCCGGTTTCACCGCGATGAAGCGCAAGTTGCCGTCCACGGCGTACGGCTCGATCGCCGCGCCCGGCGTGCGGCAGACCAGGCCGACGCGCCAGTTGTAGCGCAGCACGAGGCGCGCCGCGGCCGGATCGGCCGGAAAGACTTCGATCCGGTTTTCCCGCGCCGCGACGCGGCCGGCGCCTTCGAAAAAGCGCGTGCCCGGACCCGGATCCTTCAGGCGGTATATCCGCACGTCGCGACCCAGCACCGGCTGGGCGAACGCCGGCTCGAAGTGGTCCGGATGGCCTTCCAGGAATTCGAAGGCGTCCGGCGCGGTCGCGATCCAGTGCGTGATGCCGTAGGCGCGCGAGAAGAACAGGAAGCCGTCGAGGCTCCGGCGGTAGAAGCCCGGCGGGTAGTTGTACTCGATCGTGCCGCGCGGGAAACCGTAGTAGTCGTCGGCCATCATCTCGCGGTGCGTCAGCACGGGCAGATAGGCGACGTTGCCGCCGCCGTAGAAGTGGACCGCGCGGCCGGCGAAGCCCAGGCGGGCGTCTTCCGGCACGTGGACGCGGATCCAGTCGGCCAGCACGCGCATGGATTCGGGCAGCGTCCGCATGGGCCCCGGCTTGAGGTTCGCGTAGTGCATCCGCACGGAACGGACCCCCAGCAGCAAGGTGGCCAGCACGAGGCCCTGCGCGGCGGCCCAGGCCCAGCGGCGGGCGCGGCCCGGAGGGGCGTCCTCCCCGAACAGCCGATCGCAAAGCGCGGCCGCCGGGAACGCCGCCACCAGCGCCAGCGGAATCGCCATGCGGTCGAGCTGCGACAGCGGCTTGAGTTCGCGGCTCCAGCCGGCGATGCCCGCCAGCAGCAGCAGCGCGGGCAGCGTCCAGCGGCGGATCTCGCGCGGCGCGGCCGCGACGGCCCCCAGCAGGCCCAGGATCGCGACGACAGGGTTGATTTCCTGAACGGAGCGCCACAGGCGACCCGCGCCGCTCGCCAGCATGGCCGTCCAGGCGGGCCGTTCCAGTTCCATGCCGACGTATTCGACCACGTTGCGGCACGGGAACCACGTCGTCCAGAACCACGGCGCGAGAAGGGCCAGCGCCAGCGCGCCGGCCGCGAACAGCCAGCGGTTCGCGCGCCACGTCCACGCCCGGAAATTCCACAGCCAGCCCAGCCCCAGCCCGGCGCAAATGAAGACGCCCGGCGTCCACAGGCAGGTCAGCCACGCGCACAGCCCCAGCGCCAGCGCGGTGCCGGCCCCGCCGCGGCCCCGCACCGCCAGCCGGTAGCCCAGCGCCGCGGTCGGCAGCGCCATCATGGCCGAGGTCATCGCGCCGACGGTGCCGAAATGCCAGGCCCACAGGAATACGCCGCGGCTCGCGCCGCACGCGAGGATGCCCGCGCA
>DAOTNL010000014.1:0-23233 GCA_035450765.1 Kiritimatiellia bacterium
CAGCTCGACGTCTACCGCAAGATCACCGCCGCCGCGGTCCAACTGACCGATCCGGAAACCGCGCCCGAAGAGATCGACCGCGTGCTGGCCGCGAGCCTCGCACGCAAGCTGCCGGGCTATATCGAGCTGCCCGCCGACATGGCCGGTCGGCCCTGCCGCGCGCCCAGCCCGGATTGGCGCCCCGCCGCGCCCGTTTCCGATTCCGCGCAACTCGCCGCCGCCGTGGCCGCGACCGCAGCGCGCTTCGACCGCGCGGAGCATCCGCTTGCGCTCGTCGGCATGGAACTGGCCCGGCAGCGGCTCGGGCCCGATGCCCTGCGCCTCGTCGAGACGGTCGAAATCCCGTTCGCCTCCATGCTCAGCAGCAAGAGCCTGCTGCCGGAATTCCATCCGCAGTTCGTCGGCATCTACCAGGGCGGCTGGAGCCGCGAAACCGTGCGCCGGCAGGTCGAGGAGGCCGACTGCCTGCTCGCGCTGGGCGCGTGGATGACGGATCTCGACACCGGCCTGTTCAGCACGCATCTCGACGCCGCCCGCACGATCTTCGCGGATTCCGGCCGGGTGCGCATCGGCGAAAAGGTCTTCGAGAACGTCCAGCTGGGCGATTTCGTGCGCGCGCTGATCCCTGCGCTGCGGCCGCGGTCCTATCTGGAGTCCCATCCCGCGCAGCCGCGCCGGCCGCGCGCGCCGTTCGTCGCCCAGCCCGCCTGCGGCCTGACCGCGCCGCGGCTCTACGAATGCCTCGGCGGGTTCCTCGACGACCAGATGGTGCTGCTGGCCGAGCCCGGCGACGCCTTCTGCGCCGCGCCGGATTTCCTGATCGAAGAAGCCGAAAACTTCATCGTCCAGACCTACTACGCCTCCATCGGCTACTGCACGCCGGCGGCGCTGGGCGTCGCCGTGGCCCGGCCGGACAAGCGGCCCGTCGTGCTGACCGGCGACGGGGCGCTGCAGATGACCGCGCAGGAGATCTCCACCCTGATCCGCCAGCGCTGCCCGGCCATCGTCGTCGTGATCAACAACGACGGCTATCTCGTCGAGCGCGAACTCCACGTCGACGGCGCCTACAACGATCTCCAGATGTGGCATTACGCCCGCTTGCCGGGCGTTTTCGACCAAGCCGGCGATTTCGCCGTCGGCGCCCGCGCGACGACGGAAGAAGAACTCGTGGCCGCCCTCGACCGCGCCCGGCGCGAGCAGGACAAGTTCCATTTGATCGAGGCCTGGTTGCCCAACCGCGACTGCTCCGCGGGCCTGCGGCAGCTCGGCGAAGCCTTTCGCCGGCAGCAGAAGTAGGCGGTTGGGATAAACCCGGCCGGACGTATCCGGAAACTCAGGATTTCGCCGCGGGGGATTTCGGGGCGGCGCGCCGGCGGGAGCGGGGGCGGAAGGGCGCGCGAAAGGCTTCGTCGAAGTCGTAGAGATCGTCGAAGTCTTCAATCTTGTCTTCCTCCGTCTTGCCGAGGAGGCCGGCTTCGAGGAGGAGGAAGACGATTTCGCCGAAGTCGCGCGTGGTGCGCACGCCCCAGCGGCCGAGGACGGTCATGGCCAGCGGCCCATACTGCTCGAGGGCATAGGCGCGCAGGCCATCGGCCAGTTCGGCGCCGGAGATCTGGCGGGGCTTTTTCTCCTTCTCCTGCACCTGCTTGAGGGTTTTCACCAGGCCGTCGTTCAGGAAGGCGAACGCCTCGGGCGCATAGCGCCCGTCCCGGGCACAGATGCGGGCGACGGCTTCGGGAAAGGGGGGGATTTCCATCGCGTCAGGATTTCAGCGCGGCTTTGATCCGGTCGGCGAGGGCGGCGGCCTCGGACATGTCGGCGTAGGAGTGGGGCGTCCAGTTCCAGTGGTGGCCGTCATGCTTGAAGCGCGGGACGACGTGGAAATGGACGTGGGGCACGACCTGGCCGGCGGCGGCGCCGTTGGCCTGGTGCACGTTGACGCCGTCCGCGCCGAGGCCTTCCAGCTGCGCCTGGGCGATGCGGCGCACGACGGCGATCACCTTGGCCAGCACGTCGTCGGGGGTGGCGACCAGCGGATTGTAGTGCGCTTTGGGGATGACGAGGGCGTGGCCTTTCACGATGGGACCGATGTCCATGAAGGCGAGGACGTCGGCGTCCTCGTAGAGCTTGATGGAGGGGATCTGGCCGGCGACGATTTTGCAGAAGATGCAATTGGGATCGTTCATGGTGCGGGGTGCTCCTGGGGCGGGACGTAGGGGCCGGGCCGGTCTTGGCGCTGGTGATACCAGCGGCCGCCGATGCCGAGGCAGAAGAGCAGGAGAATCCCCAGCAGGAAGCGGCGTTCCCGGAGGGTCAGGTCGAAACAGGCCCGCAGGGGATCGGCCAGCGCGGAGATGGTCTCCTTCCACTTCATGCCGCAAAGTGTAGGGAGAGAAGCCCGGAGAGGCGACAAAAAAGAGCGTTCGGCCGGCGGTTGCCGGCTGTTATTCCGGAAACGTTTGAGACTGGAAAAAGGGGGGGCGGGGGTGGTAGGGTGCAGGACCGATGTTGTGCCAGAACTGCCATCAGAACGAGGCCACCGTCCATTTGACCCAAATCGTGGACGGCAAGGCCGAAAAATACCACCTCTGCGAGGCGTGCGCCGAGCAGAAGGGGATCGACGTCCATGCCGATCCGATGGACCTGAGCGGCATGATGGAGAAGCTGAAAAACCAGCTGGAGCACCTGAAAGAGGATTTGGTCGTCGAGCGCCCGCCGGCGGGCCCGGCCACGTGCCCGGCTTGCGGGATGACCCGGACGGAGATCCTGAAGAAGGGCCGGCTGGGCTGCGACCGCTGCTACGAGGCGTTCGCGGCGGAAATGCTGCCGGTGGTGGTGTCGCTGCAGCACGCCGACCAGCATCTGGGCAAGGTGCCGCGGCGGGCGTCGGTCCGGATGCGGGCGTCGGTGGAGCAGGCGCGCCTGCGCCGGGAACTCGACCAGGCCGTCGCGGCCGAGAACTACGAGCTGGCGGCGAAACTGCGCGACCAGATCAAGGCGTTGCCGGCGGAAGGCGGGACGCCGTGAGCCCGCGCGCGCCGGAGGATGACGCCGCCTACGGGGCGGCTTACGGCATCGTGCTGAGCAGCCGGGTGCGCCTGGCCCGCAACCTGCGCGGCTTGCCGTTTCCCGACCGCGCGCCGCCGGAGGTCCGCGCCGAAGTGCGCCGCCGCGTGCAGGCCGCCGCCCGCGCCGCGCTGCCGTTCCAGGAACTGCTGGCGGACGCGCCCCCGCTGCGCCGCCAGATGCTGTTCGAAGACCATCTCATCAGCCGCCATCTGCTCGAAGACCGTCCGGAAGCCGCGCTGTGCCTGAACGAGGCGCGGACGCAGTCGGTCATGATCAACGAGGAAGACCACCTGCGCATCCAGGCGCTGCGGCCCGGCCTGGCGCTGCGGGAGGCCTGGACGGACGCCGACGCGCTCGACGACGCGCTCGAGGCGCAGCTGGACTACGCCTTTTCGTCGTCGCTGGGCTACCTGACGAGCTGTCCCACCAACGTGGGCACGGGCATGCGCGCGAGCGCGATGATGCATCTGCCCGGCCTGGTGCTGCAGAACGAAATGGAGGCGATCGCCAACGGCCTGGGCAAGATCGGCCTGACCGTGCGCGGCCGCTGGGGCGAGGGCACGGCGGCGCTGGGCCACATGTTCCAGGTGTCGAACCAGCTGACGCTGGGGGTGGCCGAAAACCGCATCCTGGCCGACCTCGAAGAGATCGTGAAGGAAATCGCCGAGCACGAGCGCAACGCGCGCGAACGCCTGAAGCGCGAGCGCCGGATCTTCGTGGAGGATCTGGCGGCGCGCGCGCGCGGCCTGCTGGCTTCGGCGCGGCTGATGACGGCGCAGGAAGCGCTCGAACGGCTGTCGGAAGTGCGCCTCGGCATCGCGCTGGGGCTGGTCAAGGGCATCGCGATGCCGCAGGTGGACCGCCTGCTGCTGGAAGTGCAGCCCGCCCACCTGCAGTCGGCCGCGGGCCGGCTGATGGGCACCGAGGAGCGGGACGCCGCGCGGGCCGCGCGGCTGCGCGCCGAACTGGGCCGCCGCCCGCCCGCCAAACCCAAATCGGAAAAGAGGAACCCATGAACAATTTCACTCCCCGGGCGCAGCAGGTGCTGCAGCTGGCGCGCAAGGAAGCCGACCGGTTCAACCACGGCTACATCGGCACGGAACATCTCCTGCTGGGACTGATCGCCCTCGGCGAAGGCGTGGCCGTGACCGTTCTGCGCCGGATGGGCCTGGATCTCGAAACGGTGCGCCTGGAAGTGGAAAAGGCCGTCGGCGTGGGCTCGGACATGAAGACGGTCGGCAACGTGCCCTACACGCCGCGCGTGAAGAAGGTGCTGGCGCTGGCCGGCACCGAGGCGCGGGCGATGAACGTGGAATTCGTGGGTACGGAGCACATCCTGCTGGGGCTGTTGCGCGAAGGCGAAGGCGTGGCCGCGCGCGTGCTGACGAATCTGCGGGTGGACCTCGACCGGACCCGCGAGGCGGTGCTCAAGGAACTGGATCCGAACTACGAGCCCGGCGCGCCGCGGGAAGAACCCGGCGGCGAGCCCGAAGGTCCGGAACTGGGCCCCGGCCCGGGCGCGCGCGGCGCCAAGGATTCCAAGACGCCGGCCCTGACCACCTTCGGGCGCGACCTGACGGCGCTGGCGCAGCAGGGCGCGCTGGATCCGGTGATCGGCCGCGCGGACGAAATCGAACGCGTGATGCGCATCCTGTGCCGCCGCACGAAGAACAATCCGGCGCTGCTGGGCGAGGCGGGCGTGGGCAAGACGGCCATCGCCGAAGGTCTCGCGCAGGCCATCGTCAACGGCGAAGTGCCCGAACTGCTGCACGGCAAGCGCGTGATCTCGCTGGACCTGGCGCTGATGGTGGCCGGCACGAAGTACCGCGGCCAGTTCGAGGAGCGCATCAAGGCGGTCATGGACGAAATCCGCCGGGTGAAGAACGTGATCCTGTTCGTGGACGAGCTGCACAGCCTGGTGGGCGCGGGCAGCGCGGAAGGCGCCATGGACGCGGCCAACATCCTCAAGCCGGCGCTGTCGCGCGGCGAGTTGCAGGTGGTCGGCGCGACGACGCTGAACGAGTACCGCAAGTTCATCGAGAAGGACGCCGCGCTGTCGCGGCGGTTCCAGAGCGTGCTGGTGCGCGAGCCGTCCGTCGAGGAAGCCATCGAAATCCTCAAGGGCCTGAGCGCGCGCTACGAGGCGCACCACCACGTCCACTACGCGACCGAAGCCATCGAGGCGGCCGTGCGCCTCTCCGCGCGCTACCTGCAGGACCGGTTCCTGCCCGACAAGGCGATCGACGTGATCGACGAAGCCGGCGCGCGCGCCCGCATCGGCGCCCTGACCCGGCCGGTCCACGTGAAGGACAAGGAAAAGGAAATCGCCGGCCTGCTGGTGCAGCGGAACGCGGCCATCCAGGAGGAGCGGTTCGAAGAAGCCGCCCGGCTGCGCGACGCGGAGCGCGCCGCGCGCGCCGACCTGGAAAAGGAACTGGCCGACTGGCGCAAGGACCACTCCGAAAAGGTCGTGGACGTGACCGAGGAAGACGTGCGCCTGATCGTCTCCAAATGGACCGGCGTGCCGCTCGAGAAGATGGAGCAGAAGGAAACCGCCCGGCTGCTGGAAATGGAAGGCGCGCTGACGAAGACGGTCATCGGCCAGCCCGAGGCCATCGCTTCCATCTGCAAGGCGCTGCGGCGCTCGCGGGCGGACCTGAAGGATCCGCGCCGGCCGATCGGCTCGTTCATCTTCCTGGGCCCGACGGGCGTGGGCAAGACGCTGCTGGCGAAATCGCTGGCGGAATTCATGTTCAACAGCCCCGACGCGCTGATCCAGATCGACATGTCCGAATACATGGAGAAGTTCAACGCCTCGCGGCTGGTCGGCTCGCCGCCCGGCTACGTGGGCTACGAAGAAGGCGGGCAGCTCACGGAGCGCGTGCGCCGGCGGCCCTATTCGGTGGTGCTCTTCGACGAGATCGAAAAGGCGCATCCGGACGTCATGCACATGCTGCTGCAGATCCTGGAAGAAGGCCGCCTGACCGACGGGCTGGGGCGCGCGGTGGATTTCCGCAACACCATCATCATCATGACCCCAACATCGGCTCCGAGATCGTCCGCAAGGGCGCGGGGCTGGGCTTCGCGGGGCACACGGCGGAGGCGGACTACGCGACGCTGCGCGAGCAGATGCTGGAAGCCGCCAAGCACAACTTCCGGCCCGAGCTGCTCAACCGCGTGGAAGAAGTCATCGTCTTCCGGCAGTTGCAGCAGGAAGACGTGCGCACGATCCTCGCGATCGAGGTGGACAAGGTCGCCGCGCGCCTCAAGGCGCGCGAGATCCGGCTGTCCGTGCTGCCGTCCGCGTTCGATTTCCTGATGGCCAAGGGCTTCGACCGCCAGTACGGCGCGCGCCAGCTGCGCCGCGCCGTGGAGCGGTATCTCGAGAACGTGCTGGCCGAGGAAATCCTCCGCGGCACGTTCGGCGCCGGCGAAATCGTCGAGGTGGAAGCCGGCGACGACCGGCTCGATTTCCATCCGCCGAAAGGCGAAGCCCCGGCCGCGCCGGAGGCCGCGGAACCGCCCGCGCCGAAGCCGCCGCGCCGCAAGAAAAAGGACGAAGGCGAGGCATGAGCGTTTTCCGCATCCAGAACACCCTGACGCGGCAGCTGGAGGAATTCCGGCCGCTGGAAGCCGGCCACGCGCGCATGTACACCTGCGGGCCCACGGTCTACAACTTCGCGCACATCGGCAACTTCCGGGCCTACGTCTTCGAGGACCTGCTGCGCCGCTGGCTCAAGTTCAAGGGCTTCCGCGTGACGCAGGTGATGAACCTGACCGACGTCGACGACAAGACCATCCGCGATTCGCAGGCGGCCGGAAAGCCCTTGGCCGAGTTCACGGAAATCTACAAAAAGGCTTTCTTCGAGGATATCCGGACGCTGAACGTCGAGCCGGCCGAGCATTATCCGGCGGCGACCGACCACGTGCCCGAGATGATCGCCATCATCCGGAAGCTGTTCGACAAGGGCTACGCCTACCAGTCCGAGGACGGCTCGGTCTATTTCAGCATCGCCAAGTGGCCGGCCTACGGCAAGCTGGCGCATCTGGACCGCGCGGGCATGCGCGCCGGCGTGCGGATTTCGTCGGATGAATACGACAAGGAGAACGTCGCCGATTTCGCGCTGTGGAAGGCGTGGGACGAAAAGGACGGCGCGGTGGCCTGGGATTCGCCGTGGGGCCGCGGGCGGCCGGGCTGGCACATCGAGTGCTCCGCCATGAGCCAGAAGTACCTCGGCGCGAGCTTCGACCTGCACACCGGCGGCGTGGACAACATCTTCCCGCACCACGAGGACGAGATCGCCCAGAGCGAGGCCGCCAACGGGCAGCCGTTCGCGACCTACTGGATGCACTGCGCGCACCTGATGGTGGACGGCCAGAAGATGTCGAAGTCGCGCGGCAACTTCCACACCCTGCGCGACGTGCTCGCGCGCGGGTACACGGGCCGCGAGGTGCGCTACGAGCTGCTGGCGACGCACTACCGCGCGCCGCTGAATTTCACGTTCGCCTCGCTGGACGCGGCCCGCACCGCGCTGCGGCGCGTGGACGAATTCACGGCGCGGCTGGCCGATGCCGCGGGGAACGCCGCGGCGGGGCCGCTGCCCGGCTGGGCCCAGGCGGCGGCGGAGCGGTTCGAGGCCGCGCTGGACGAGGATCTCAACGTCTCCGCCGCGCTGGCGGCGCTGTTCGACGCCATCCGCGAAGGCAACGCCGTGATGGACGCCAAGCTGCTGACGCCGGCGGACGCCGCGGCGGTGCAGGCGCTGTTCAAGCGCTGGGACGGCGCCCTGGGCGTGCTGGAAAAGCCCGCCGAAGCGATTCCCGCGGCGGTGCAGGCGCTCTTGGATCGCCGGCAGGCCGCGCGCGCGGCCAAGGACTGGAAGCAGTCCGACGCCCTGCGCGACGACATCGCCGCCCTCGGCTGGACCGTCAAGGACACCCCCAAGGGCCAGGTGGCGACGAAAGCCTAGAAATTTCAGCAGGAAAACAGGAAATTTGCAGGAAAACAGGATGGCAGCCGAAGACCCTTTGCCGGACAAGGAGCTGACGGAGAAAATCATCGCCGCGGCGATGGAAGTTCACCGAATCTTGGGCCCGGGCTTTCTGGAGTCGGTGTACGAAGAAGCGCTTTGCATCGAATTGCGGCGTCGCGGAATCGCTTATGAACGGCAGAAATCCATCGAAATTCCTTTTCGAGAGGAAAGCGCAGGGGAACACAGGTTGGATTTGCTGGTGGAGTCGCGAGTGATTGTCGAACTGAAAGCCGTAAAGGATTTCGAGCCCATCTTTTTCGCGATCCTGCGTTCCTATCTGAAGGCCGCCAAGCTGAAAACGGGGTTGCTGATCAATTTCAATGCCGTTCCGCTGGCCGTCAAGCGAGTCGGCCCCGAATATTTTGGCCGTTCACCATGATTTCTCCTGTTTTCCTGTAAATTTCCTGTTTTCCTGCTAGAAATGGTTTTTGGAGGTTTTGAAATGGCCAAAGGCAGACTGATCACGTTCGAGGGGCCGGAGGGGGCGGGCAAGAGCACCCAGGCGGCCATGCTGATTTCGAAGCTGGAGGCGCGCGGGATCGAGGTGGTCTACACCCGCGAGCCCGGCGGCACGAAGCTCGGCGAGGCCATCCGCGGCATCCTGCAGTACAACGCTGCCGGCGAAGATCCGTGTCCGGAGAGCGAAGTGCTGCTGTTCGAGGCCAGCCGCGCCCAGCTGGTGCGCCACGTGATCCGCCCGGCGCTGGAACGCGGCGCGTGGGTGCTCTGCGACCGCTTCGCGGATTCCACGACGGCCTACCAGGGCTTCGGCCGCGGCTTTTCCGTGGAGCTGATGGAGACCATCAACCGCTTCGCGATCGGCGCGGCGGTGCCGGACATGACGATCCTGCTGGACGTCAACGTGAGCCTGGGCATGCAGCGCTGCGCGAAGCGGCAGGTCGGCAAGAAGGTCCAGCATGACCGGATCGAAAGCGAAGCGCTGGAATTCCACGAAAAGGTCCGCCAGGGCTACCTGGAACTGGCCCGGCGTTTCCCGGAACGGTTCCGCAAGGTGGACGCGATGCGGCTGGCGGAGCCGATCGCCGAAGACGTTTGGAGACTGGTGAGCGATGCCTTCCTCGCGCAAGGTTGAGACGGCGCTGGAGAATTTCCGCCGGGCGTTCGCCGCGGGGCGCATGCCGCACGCGGTGCTGGTATCGGGCCATCCGCGCGGGGCGGGGGCGGAATTCGCGGAAGGCCTGCTCGCGCTGGCGTTCGGCGTAGCGGACCCGGCGCGCCTGCGCCAGCACGCCGACGTCCGCTGGATCGAACCGGAAAGCAAGTCCCGCCAGATCAAGGTGGACGAGCAGATCCGGCCCTTGGTCGATTTCATCGGTCTGACGTCCTACGAAGGCGGCTGGAAGGCGGGGGTGATCCTGTTCGCGGACCGGATGAACGTCTACGCGCAGAACGCCCTGCTCAAGACGCTGGAAGAGCCGCCGCCGAACAGCCTGCTGATCCTGGTGACGGATGCGCCCGCGGCGCTGCTGGCGACGATCCGGTCGCGCGCGCAGTTCGTGGACGTGGAAGCGGACGAACGCGGCGCCGAGACGCCGTGGCGGGCGACCGTCCTGGAGCTGCTGCGGAATCCGCCGGCGCGGCGGGCGACGGAAATGATGGCCTGGACGGACCGGCTGACGGCGCCGCTGCGGTCGTTGGAAGAACTGGCCGAGGCGGAAGAAACCGCCCGGGAAGAGGCCGCTGCGCGCGCGCGCGAAGGCGACGGCGCCGAACTGACGAAAGCCGCCAAGGGGCTGGTGGAAGGGCGCGTGGCGGCGCGGGTGAAGGAAATGCGCGCGGAAATTTTGCGCACGATCCAGCTCTGGCAGCGGGACGTGCTGGCGCAGGCGCTCCAGGCGGAAGCCCGGCCGGAATATTTTCCGGAGGAGGCGGAAGCCATCGCCGCGCAGGCCGCGGGGTTGTCCTTCGCGGAGGCCGCGCAACGGGTGGCGGTCGTGGACGAAGTGCGCGAGCTGATGGAGCACAACATCCGCGACGAAATGGCCTTGCCGCGCATGGCGCGGGCGTTTTCCCGGCCCGCCTAGCGGGCGCCGGGCCGGGGCCGGGGGCGGTTCTGCGCGGGGGAAAAACGCCCGGCGCGCGGCCTGCGCGGCCGGGGCATGCGGCTATTGCATTGGGGGGCGGGGTTTTGCTATGTATATACAAATATGGCCGCTCGAAAGGACAAATCGGCGAACGTCCGCCGCGAGGCGCTGGGCATTCTCATGCAGGGCGCCTGGGTGCTGCTCCTGCTGGCCTTGGCTTCCTACGACGCCAAGGACACGGCGGATTGGGCGTCCGAGACCCATGCGACGCTGAACTACATCGGTCCGGTGGGGGCTTGGGTGGCCTGGGGCGTGTTCCGCACGTTCGGCCTGGCGGGTTTCCTGACGCCGCTGCTGCTGGCGACGTGGGGCCTGATGATGATCTTCCGGTCCGGGGACCGGGTCTGGCCGCGGGTGCTGTGGATGCTGGGCATCCTGTGCGGCGTCTGCGTGCTGATGGACATCCAGCTGCCCTTCTGGGACGGCGTGGCGCCGGAGCGGTTCAACCTCGACCAGATGCCCGGCGGGTTCGCGGGCCTGTTCCTCGGCCGGATGCTGATCACGAATTTCCTGGGCAAGGTGGGCGCGGCGATCGTCAGCCTGGCGACCATCGTGGGCGGGCTGTTTTTCGTGTCGCAGACGCATCCGGCGGAACTGTGGGGCGCGCTGCAGGACGCGTGGTACCGCTGGCAGGAGCGGCGCGAGGAGCGCGCGGCGCAGCACCGCACCGCGCAGGAACAGGCCGAACGCGAAGCGATCCTGCTGGAGCGCGAGCGCCTGAAGCTGGAGCGCGAGCTGGAGAAGGAACGCCGGATCCAGGAAAAGGAAGCGCGCCGCCAGGAGCAGGAAGCGCGCCGCCAGCAGAAGGAAGACGAACAGCAGGCCAGGGAAGAAGCGCGCCGCCGCGAGGCGGAAGAACGCGTCCGCCGCGAGCGCGAAGAAGCCGCCGCGCGCGAGAAGGAAGAAGCCGCGCGCAAAGCCGCGTTCCTGAAGCGCCTCGCGGAGCAGCAGAAGGCCGAGGCCGAGAAGAAGGCCGCCGAGGAGCGCCTGGCGAAGCAGGCGCGCGCCGAAGCCGAGAAGGCCGCGAAGCAGCAGGCCGCGGATGAAGCGAACCGCCCGGCCCCGAAGTGGTCGCTGCCGCCCCTGTCGCTGCTGCAGCCGATCCCCGAAGGCGCCGGGGCGCGGGCGGGGGCCGACGAACTGGAGAAGACGATCCATATCATCCGCGCCACGCTGGCGGAGTTCGGCATCGAGGCCGAAGTGACGCACGTGGAGCAAGGGCCGGTGGTGACGCGCTACGAGCTGTTGCCGGCGGCGAACGTCAAGATCGAGCGCATCGGCAACCTGGCGAACAACATCACGCTGGCGCTCAAGGCCGAAAGCATCCGCGTGCAGGCGCCGATTCCCGGCAAGGGCGTGGTCGGCATCGAGGTGCCCAACCGCTCCGCGGCGCCGGTGGTGCTGCGCCAGCTGCTCGAAAGCGCGGCGTGGACGACCTCCAAGGCCGCGCTGCCGCTGGCGCTGGGCCAGGACGTCGGCGGGCACGTGCTGATGGCCGACCTGGCCTCCTTGCCGCACATGCTCATCGCCGGCGCCACCGGCCAGGGCAAGACGGTCTGCATGAATTCCATCCTGGCCGGCCTGCTGATGACCCGCACGCCGGAAGA
The DNA here is from genome assembly GCA_035450765.1 of Kiritimatiellia bacterium. GTDB lineage: Bacteria > Verrucomicrobiota > Kiritimatiellia > CAIQIC01 > Lenti-01 > Lenti-01. The sequence goes on from DAOTNL010000014.1 coordinate 11,815, forward strand.
GCTGCGCCTGATCCTGATCGATCCGAAGATCGTCGAGTTTTCCGGCTACAACGACCTGCCGCACCTCGAAACCCCCGTGATCACGGACGCCAAGAAGGTGGTCAACGCCCTGCGGATCGCGATCCAGGAAATGGAGCGGCGCTTCAAGCTGTTCCACCGGGCGAAAGTCCGCGACATCCGCTCGTTCAACCAGCGGCCCAAGGCCGAGCAGGCCGCGTTGTTCGACGCCGCGGCTACCGCCGCGCCGACGGAGGCGGACGCCGACGACGCGGCCGGCCTGCCGCCGGCGGCGCCGGACGAAGCGGCCGAGGAGCCGTTGCCGGACCGCCTGCCGTACTGGGTGATCATCATCGACGAACTGGCGGACCTGATGCTCACCGCGCAGCAGGACATCGAGCCGCGCATCCAGAAGCTGACGCAGCTGGCGCGCGCCACCGGCATCCACATGATCATCGCCACCCAGCGGCCGACGGTGGACATCATCACCGGCACGATCAAGTCGAACATCCCCGGCCGCGTCGCCTTCAAGGTGGCGCAGAAGAACGACAGCCGCGTGGTCATCGACCAGGAAGGCGCCGACAAGCTGGTGGGCAAGGGCGACATGCTGGTGCTGACCGGCGCCAACAAGCTCGTCCGCGCGCAGGGCGCGTGGACCAAGGACGAGGAAATCCAGGCGATCGCCGACCACTGGAAGCAGCAGGGCAAGCCGCGCTTCGACGCGCGCTTCACCGCGAAGGAAAGCGCCGCCGGCGGCGGGGGGCTGCCCGACGCCCCCGAAGAGGACGAAGAGCTCATCCAGCAGGCCATCGAAGTGATCCGCCAGACGCGCCGGGCCAGCACGTCGTCCATCCAGCGGCGGCTGCGCATCGGCTACACGCGCGCGGCGCGGCTGATCGACATCCTCGAGGAAAAAGGCATGGTCGGGCCCCCGCGCGGCGCGGAACCGCGCGAAATCCTGTTTGATCTGGATGGTTTCGGCGCGGCGGGCGACGGGCCCGGCGGCGACGACGAGGACGACCACGCCCCCCCCGCATAGGACGGTACGATGAACGGTTTGGGATCCCAGCTGAAAGCGGCCCGCGAAAAGATGCGGGTCACCGTGACGGAAGCCTCGGCGGCCACGCATCTGAAGATGCTGGTCGTCGACGCCATGGAGCGCGACGACTATCCCAAGCTGATCGCGCCGACCTACGCCAAGGGTTTCTACCGGCTGTACTGCGAATACCTGGGGCTCGATCCGGAGCCGTTCATCGCGGCCTACCTGCATTTCGCGGGCGTGTCCGACGACAAGACCGAGCTGATCCGCGACCCCAAGAAGAAACCCGGCCTGTTTTCCGGCCTGCAGAAGCGCATGAAGGAAATGCAGGAGCGCAAGGAAGTCCAGCGCAAGGCGCAGGAAATCGCCGCCGCGCAGGACAAGGCCCGCCAGCTGGGCCGGACCCGCGCGGAAACGGCGTTCGCGGAACCGCCGCCGCCGGCCGAAGAAGCCGCGCCGCTGGGCCAGCAGGAGCTGCCGCTGGCCGGTCCGGCCCCGGTCGCCGCGCCGCCGGCGGAGCGTCCTGCGCCGGCTCCGGTCGCCGTCGCGCCCGAACAGACCGCGGACGGGCCGGAAGAAGCGCTCGCGGAGCCGGGACCGCCCGGGGAAGAACCCGCGGAGGTCTTGGCGGTCGCGGCGCCCCCGCCCGCTCCGGAACCGCCGCGCCGCGGCCGGGCCGGCGGCAAGAAAAAAGCGCCGACTTCGCCGCGCGAGGAAGCCGAAGAACGCGCCCGCCTGGCCGAGGAGCGCCGCCGGCAGCTCGAAGAGGCCCTGAAGCAGTCCGAGGAAGAAGCCCTGCGCGCCCGCGAGGAAGCCGAACGCCGCGCCCGCGAGGAAGTCGAGCGCAAGGCGCTCGAAGCCGAACAGAATCGCCGCCAGCTCGAAAAGGAACTCAAGAAGCGCGAAATCGCCGAGCAGAAGGCCCGCGAGGAAGCCGAACGCCGCCTGCGCGAAGAGGCCGAACGCCGCGCCCAGGAAGAAGCCGAACTGCTGGCCCGCGAGGAAGCGGAGCGCCAGGCCCGCCTCGAGGCCGAACGCCGCATCCGCGAGATCGAGGAACAGCGCCTCCAGCTCGAGGCGGAACTCAAGCGCCGCGAGGAAGCCGCGCGCCTCGAACGCGAAGCCGTCGAACGGCTCTGGCAGGAAGAGGAGGCCAAGCGCGCCCAGGCCGAGGCCGAACAGAAAGCCCGCGAAGAGGCCGAACGCCAGGCCCGCGAAGCGGCCGAGCGGAAAGCCCGCGAAACGGAAGAGCGCCGCCGCCAGCTCGAGGAAGAGCTGCGCCAATTCGAGGAAAACGCCCGCCGCGCCCGCGAAGCGGCCGAACAACGCGCCAAGGAAGACGCCGAACTGCGCGCCCGCGAAGAAGCGGAGCGCCAGGCCCGCGAAGCCGCCGAGCGCAAGGCCCGCGAAAAGGCCGAAAAACAGGTCGCCGCCACCGAAGCCAAGCGCAAGCAGCTCGAGGACGAGTTGCGCCGCCGCGAGGAAGAAGCGCGCCTGGCCCGCGAAGAAGCGGAGCGCCAGGCCCGCGAAGCGGCCGAACAGCGCGCCCGCGAAAAGGCCGAGATGGAAGCCCGCGAGGAGGCGGAGCGCCAGGCCCGGCTCGCCGTCGAACGCCAGGTGCGCGAGACGGAAGAGCGCCGCCGCCAGCTCGAGGAGGAGCTCAAGCGCCGCGAAGAGGAAACCCGGCTCGCCCGCGAGGAAGCCGAGCGGCAGGCCCGGATCGAAGCCGCGCGCCGCGCCGAAGTGGAGGCCGAATTGCAGGCCCGCGGCGAGGCCGAGCGCCAGGCCCGCGAAGCCGCCGAACAGCTGGCCATCGAGACGGAAGAGCGCCGCCGCCAGCTCGAAGCCGAACTGCGCCGCCGCGAAGAAGAGGCCCGCCTGGCCCAGGAAGAGGCCGAGCGCCGCGCGCAGGAAGAAGCCGAGCACCGGGCGCAGGTCGAGGCGGAACTCCATGCCCGCGAAGAGGCCGAACGCCAGGCCCGCGAAGCCGCCGAAGAAAAGGTGCGCGAAACGGAAGAGCGCCGCCGCCAGCTCGAAGCGGAACTGCGCCGCCACGAGGAAGAAGCCCGCCTGGCCCAGGAAGAAGCCGAGCGCCGCGCGCAGGAAGAAGCCGAGCGCCGCGCGCAGATGGAGGCGGAACATCTGGCCCGCGAGGAAGCCGAACGCCAGGCCCGCGAGGAAGCCGAACGCCAGGCGCAGGAAATCGAAGAGCGCCGCCGCCAGCTCGAGGCCGAGCTGCGCCGCAAGGAGGAATTGGCCCAGCAGGAGCGCGAGAAGCTGGAAGCCCTCCTGCGCGAGGCCGCCGAACGCCGCGCGCAAATGGAAGCGGAACACCGGGCCCGCGAGGAAGCCGAGCGGCAGGCCCGCGAAGAAGCCGAAACGCGCCAGCGCCAGTTGCAGGAGGAATTCGAGCGGCGCGAAGTGGAAGTGCGCATCGCCCGCGAGGAAGCCGTCCGCCTGCACGAGGAATCCAACCGCCAGACCCGCGAAGCCGCCGACCACAAGGTCCGGGAAGTCGAAGAACGCCGCCGGGCGCTGGAACTCGAACTGCAGCGGCGCGAAGAAGAGGCCGTGGCCGCCCGCGAGGAAGCGGAACGGCGCATGCGGGAAGAAGTCGAGCGTCGCGCGCAGGTCGAGGCCGAGTGGCAGGCCCGCGAGGAAGCGGAACGCAAGGCCCGCGAAGAGGTGGAACTCCAGGTCCAGCAGGCCGGCAACCGCCTGCGCCAACTCGAGGAGGAGCTCCGCCGCCGCGAGCAGGAAGCCGTGGCCGCCCGCGAAGAGGCCGAGCGGAAGGCGCAGGAAGAGGCCGAGCGCCGCGCCCAGGTCGAGGCCGAATGGAAGGCCCGCGAGGAGGCGGAACGCCAGGCCCGCGAGGAGATCGAGCAAAAAGCCCAGATGACCGCGACCAAGCTGCGGGATCTGGAGGAAGAACTCGTCGCGCGCGAGGACGAAGCCCGCCAGGCCCGCGAGGAACTCGAGCGCCGCATCCAGGAAGAAAGCGACCACCGCGCCCGCGTCGAAGAAGAGCTGCGGGCGCGCGAAGCGGCGGCCCGCCAAGCCCGCGAACAGCACGAGGCCCAGGCCCAGCAGGCGGCCCGCAAGCTGCAGGAACTGGAGCAGGAACTGGTCCAGCGCGAGGAAGCCGCGCGCCAGGCCCGCGAAGAAGCGGAGCGCCGCGCCCGCGAGGAAGCGGAGCGCCGCGCCCAGGTGGAGGCCGAACTGCAGGCCCAGAGCGCGGCGGAGCGCAAGGCGCGCGAGGACGCCGAGCTGAAGGTGCGGATTTCCGAAGAGCGCCTCGCCGAGCTCGAAAAAGAGATGGCGCGGCGCGCGGAAGACGCCCGCCGGGCGCGCGAGGAGGCGGAGGCGCAGGCCCGCGAAGAAGCGGAGCGCCGCGCGGAGATGGAAGCCGAGCACCAGCGCCGCGCCGAAGAGGAGCGCAAAGCCCGCGCGGCGGTCGAAAAGGAAGCCCAGAAGCTCGAGGAGCGCCGCCGGAAACTGGAAGAGCAGCTCCGCGAAAAGGAGCGGGAAGCGGCGCTGGCCCGCGAGGCCGCCGAGGCCCGCGCGGCGGAGGAAGCCGCGTTCCGCGCGCAGCAGGCCGCCGAGCGCCAGGCCCGCGAGGAAGCCGAGCGCCAGCTCCGCGCCGAAGCCGAGCGCAAGATCCGCGAGGCGGAAGAGCAGGTCGCCCAATTGGCGGCGGAATTGCGCCGCCGCGAAGAAGAGGCCCGCCGGGCCCGCGAGGAAGTTGTCCTGCGCGCCGCCGCCGAGGCCGAGGCGCGCGCCCGGGAGGCCGCCGAACGCCAGGCCCGCGAAGACGCCGAACGGGCGGAACGCGAGGCCGCCGCGGAACGCCTGCGCGCCGAAGAGCAGCGCCGGCTCCAGCTGGAAGAGGAATTGGCCCGCCGCGAGGAAGAGGCCCTCCGCGTCCGCGAGGAAACGGAGCGGAAGATCCGGACGGAAGCCCAGCGCCGCGCGCAGGCCGAAAGCGAACTGGCGGCCCGCCTGCAGGCGGAAGCCCAGGCGCGGGCGGAGATGGAAGAAAAAGTCCAGGAAGCGGAAACCCGCCGCCGCAATTTCGAGGAAGCGCTGCGGGCGAAGGAGCGCGAAGTGGCCTTGGCGCGCGAAGAAATCGAGCGCCTGATGCAGGAAGCGGAAGCCCGCCGCCTGCAGCTGGCCGCGGAGCACACCTCGCGCGAAGAAGACGTTCTCCGGCGCCATGCCGAAGAGCTTGCCCGCGTGCGGGAAGAGGCCGCGGCGCGCGCCCGGGCGGAAGCCGAAGCGCGGGTGGCGGCGGAGTTCGCCCGCCGCGAAGAAGAACGCATCGCCGTCCACAAGCAGGAAGAGGCCGCGCGCCGCGCCCGCGAGGAAGCGGCGCGCAGGGAACAGCAGGCCGAGCAGCAGGCCCAGCTGCGGCGCCTGCAGGAACTGGAACAAGCCAATCTGGCCGCCGAAGAGCGGCTCCGCGCCGAAGAAGCCCGCCGCCTGGCGGACGAAAAGCGGCGGCGCGAGGAAGTGGCCGCGCCGGCGCGCGCGACGAAGGAGGCGGTCCCGGAAAAGAAGGCCATTCGCGTGACGCTGCCGCCGCCGGCGCCCGCCGTCGCGGCCGTGCCGCCGTCCGCGCCGGCCAAGCCGAAAGCGCCGGCGGTGCCGCTGCGCGCGCGCCTGGGGCAGGCCGGGAGCGCGGTCCGGCGGACCGCGGCGGCCGTGCCGTGGCAGGCCTGGCGCACCTTGGCGGGCGTCGTGGTGCTGGGACTGGCCTGGTGGGCGCTCGCTCGTTCCTGCGACAAGACGCGCGCGGCGCAAGCGGAATCCGCGCCGGTTGTCCGGCCGGTGACGTCGCCGGTGCGCCTGGGGCCGGAACCCTATCTGGATTGAGGTCGCGATGAACTTGCCCAACACGCTGACGACGAGCCGCCTGGTGGCGGCGCTGGTGGTGATGCTGGCGATGGCCTTGCCGATCCCGTTTTCGACGACGCTGGCGTTCGTCGTGTTCGTGGCGGCGAGCATCACGGACTACTGGGACGGCAAGCTGGCGCGGACGCGCTACGGCGTGACGGCGTTCGGCAAGCTGATGGATCCGCTGGCGGACAAGGTGCTGGTTTGCGCGGCGCTGGTGGGGTTCGTGGGCATCCGGCTGAAATACGAGCCGGCCTATTCCCTGGTGCCGGCGTGGGTGGTGGTGGTGATCATCGCCCGCGAATTCGCGGTGACGGGCCTGCGGCTGCTCATGGCGTCGGGCGGCGAGGCCCGGATCCTCAGCGCGGGCAGCTGGGGCAAGCTGAAGACGGTCTGGCAGATGGTCGCGATCATCGCGACGTTCGTCCTGCTGGCCGTGCGCGAGGATTTCATGCCGATCGCGGCCGCGCACGGCTGGCTGCGGCTGTCGGAGGCCATCCTGCGGCAGTACGACGCGGCGTTCGTGATCACCTCGTGGGTGCTGTCCACGCTGGTGGTGGCGGTGACGCTGGTGTCGGGCTGGAAGTATTTTGCCGACCACTGGGACCTGGTGACGGCGGAGATGTAGAACCGGGCGCACGCCCGCAAGAAAGAGGAACGACATGAACCAAATCTGGAAATGGACGGGCGCGGCCTGGCTGCTGGGCGCGGGCGCCGGATTCGCGCAGGCGGACGCGGGCGCGGCCCCGGCCGCCGAAATGCTGACGCTGGCGGAACTGATGCGGATGGGCGGCTGGCTGATGTACGCGCTGGCCGCGCTGTCGGTGCTGGGCCTGGCGCTGATCGTGTACTATTCCCTGGTGCTGCGCACGCGCGCCGTCGCGCCGGCCGCGCAAGCCCTGCGCCTGCGGGAACTGCTCAAGGAACGCCGCGGCCGCGAGGCCCGCGAGCTGTGCGCGCAGCAGCCGACGGCGCTGGCGGCCGTGGCCGCCGCGGGCCTGGACTTCCTGAAGGAAAACCCCAACGCCGCGCCGGGCATGCTCAAGGAAATCATGGAAAGCGAAGGCGCGCGCCAGGCCGGGCGCATGCAGAACATGATCCATTATCTGGTGGATCTCTCGGCGGTGGCGCCGATGGTGGGCCTGCTGGGCACGGTGATCGGCATGCTGCGGGCCTTCAACAGCGTGGCGTTCGACCTGGCCAAGGCCCGGCCCATGGAACTGGCCGGCGGGGTGGGGCAAGCGCTGATCACGACCATCGCCGGCCTGATCGTGGCGATTCCCGCCATGATGGCCTACTCGTGGTTCCGCGGCCGCGTCATCAAGCTGACGGGCCTGCTGGAAGGGGCCGGAACGGATCTGCTGGCGATCCTGGACAACCGCGGAGCCTGAGATGAATTTCCGGAAGAAATCGCCGTGGACGGCGAATCCGGGCGTGCCGCTGACGCCGATGATCGACGTCGTCTTCCTGCTGCTGTGCTTCTTCGTGACGAGCCAGATCTTCGCGCAGTGGGAAACCGAGATCGACGTCGCGCTGCCGACGGCGGCGACGGGCGGGGCGCCGCAGCGCCTGCCGGGCGAAGTGATCGTCAACGTGCTGGCGGACGGCGCGGCCGTGGTGAACGGCCAGCGGCTGGACGACGCCCAGCTGCGCGCGCTGCTGGACCGGCTCGTGGAGCTGTTCCCCGGCCAGCCGGTGCTGCTGCGCGCCGACAAGGCGACGGCCTACGAGCACGTGGTCCGGGTGCTGGACACCTGCCGGCAGGCCGACGTCTGGAACATCTCGTTCGCCACGCTGGCGCCGGGTTCGTGATGAAGCGCGCGGCCCTCGTTTCGCTGCTGCTCCTGGGGAGCGCGGCCGCGGCCGCGGCCCTGACGGCCGACGAGCAGATGCGGTTCGCGGACGGCATCTACCTGCGCGGCTTCTACGAAACGGCCGTGACGGAATATCTCGCGCTGCTGCGGGACCACCCCGACAGCGCGCACGCGCCGGCGGCGCTGTACCGCACCGGCGAGTGCTACCGGCAGATGGGCAACCCGACCGGCGCGGAGCGCTTCTACAAGCAGCTGGTGGCCCAGCATCCGCAGAGCGAGCAGGCGCCGCGCGCGGAATTGCGGCGCGCGGAGCTGGCCATCGCCGCCGGCCGTCCCGACGAGGCCGCCGCGATCCTCAACGGCCTGCTGGTGGGCCAGCCCGGGGACGAGGTCGCCGCGGCGGCGTCCTACTATCTGGGCTACAGCCGCCTGCGCGCCGGCGACGAAACCGGCGCCGCGGCCGCCTACGAGCGGATGCTGGCGGAGCACAAAAACTCGCCCTACGCCGCCTATGCGGCGCTGGATCTCGCCGCGCTGCGCGGCAAGGACAAGGGCAACGACGACGAGATGCAGGGTTGGTTCGAGCTGGCGCTCGCCGCCGCCGCCACGCCGGCCGCCAAGGCGGAAGCGCTCTTCCGCTGGGGCGACTGGGCTTACCGCAAGGAACGCTACGCGCAGGCCGCCGACCTGCTCCAGCAGCTGCTGGTGGAATTTCCGGACGAGCGCCGCGCGCGCGACGCCCGGCTGGCCACCGCCTGGAGCCTGTACTATCTCGACCGCGCGCCCGAGGCGCTGGCGTTCGCCGAAAAGCTCGAACAGGACGCCGCCGACGCGGAAACCGCCGCCTCCGGCGTCTATCTGCAGGCCAACTGCCTGCGGAAAATGAACCGCGACGGCGAAGCGCTGGCGAAATACGAAGCCGTCGCCCGCGACTACGCCGGCACCCGGTTCGCCGACCGCGCAGCCTACGAAATCATGGTGACCCGTTTCAAGCGCGGCGACTACGAGCAGGCGCTCGTCGTCGCGCCCGCGCAGCCGGAGGCGGGGCAGGAAGCGGACGTGCTCTGGATGCGGGCGGAGTGCGAGCGGGAGCTGGGCCGGCTGGACGCCGCCCGCGGCCGCTACGAAGCGCTGGCGAAGGAGTATCCGAAATCGCCGCAGGCCGCGCCGGCCCTGCTGCGGCTGGGCGAAATGGCCCGCGTCGCCGGCCGGCTGGACGAAGCCGCGGCGTGGTTCCGCCGCGCGGCCGACGACTATCCCAAGAACGAAGCGGCCGGCGAGGCCTTGAAGGCTTCCGCCCTGGCGCGCATGCGCGCCGGCGACGCCCCGGGCGCGCTGGCGGACTGGGACGCCTTGCTGGAACGCAAGCTGGACGCCGAAGCCGCCGCGGAAGCCCGCCTGCAGAAAGCGCTGACGCTGATCGAGCTGAAGAAGACCCAGGACGCGCTGGCCACGCTGGAAGAGGCGGCGCAGGGCGCGCAAGCCGCGCGCGCGCACTATTGGCGCGGCGTGCTGCTGGCCGACGGCGAGAAATGGGCGGACGCGGAACGCGCCCTGCGCGCGAGCCTGGCGGCCGCGCCGGACGCGCAGACCGCCGCGCTGGCGCGCCTGCGCCTGGCGGTGGTGTTGCAGCGCCTGGACCGCATGGACGAAGCCGTCGACCAGATCGAACCGCTGCTGGACCGGCCGGAGCTGGTCGCGGACAATCCCGCGCTGGTGGAGTGGGCCGTGCGCCGCCGGTTCGACCAGGGGCAGTACGAACGGGCCGGGCGGGCCGCCGAGGCCTTGGCCCAAAGCGCCCGCGAAGCCTCCTGGCGGCAGATCGGCTGGCATTGGGCCGGCGCCAGCCAGGCGCAGCTCGGCAACGACAAGGCCGCGGCGGCGTGCTACGAAAAGGCCGTCGCGGAGAAAGCGCAGACCCGCGAAGGCGCGGAATCGCAGCTGCTGCTGGCCGGCCTCGACCTGCAGGCCGGCCGCGCCGACCGGGCCGCGGAACGCTATGCGGCGGCGGCCGAGGCCGCCGCCGGCGACGACGCGGCGGACCTGCGCGCGCGGGCCTATTTCGGGCTGGGGGAGGCCGCGGAAGCCGCCGGCCAGGCCGACAAGGCCGCCCGCCACTTCCTGAGCGTGGCCGTGCTCTACGACGATCCCGAGTGGGCGCCGCACAGCCTGTTCCGCGCCGGCCGGATCTACGACGGGCTCGGCAAGAAGAAGGAACGCGACAGCGCCTGGAAAGAACTGCGGAGCCGCTATCCCGCCTCGAGCTTCGCGCGGCAGGTGGAGGCGCAATCGCCATGAACGCCGAATGGAACGTCCGCTCCTGCGCCGACCTGTGCGTCGCGTGCCAGAAGAAATTCGCCGACCGCGAAACCCTGACGTCGCGCTTGCGCTTCACGGAAGCCGGCTACGTGCGCGAGGATTTCTGCGCGGACTGCTGGCCCAAGCGCGAGGCGCAAGGCCCGGGCGAAGTCAGCGTCTGGTCGGCCACGTGGGCCGCGCCGGCGCCCAAGGCGCCGGAAGCCCTGAAAAAGGAAACCGCCGAATCCCTCCTGCGCGAGCTGATGGAAACCGACGATCCGGCCAAGCGCAACGTCATCTTCATCCTGGCCGTGATGCTCGAACGCCGGCGCATCCTGGTGGAGAAAGAAGTCCAGATGCCCGAAGGCACCGGACAGAAAATCCGCGTGTACGAGCACAAGCAGACCGGCGAGAGCTTCGTGGTGCCCGACCCGCAGCTGAAGCTGAAGGAAATCGAAACCGTCCAGCGGGAAGTCATGGAACTGCTGGGGATTCCGCCGCCGGGCGCCAAGGCCGCCGCGGCGCCCGCGCCCGTCGCCGAAGCCCCCCATGGCTGAAAAAACCTCCATTTTCGTTAAAAACCGCCGTTTTGGGCCGTTTTGGGCCGTTTTTTCGGTTGTATTGGCGATTTTAGGGCATTTTTCATCGATTTTCGCCGAAAAATCGCCGCCGGGGCTGCCGTGGGACGATCCGCCGCCGGAGCTGTGGTTCCCGGTCGGCGAAGAAATCGACTACGAGGTCTATTGGGGCGTGTTCATGGTGGGCGAGGCCACCGCCAAGGCCGAATGGATCGAGCGCGACGGCCGGCGGCTGCTGTCGCTGTCGCTGAAGGCCGAATCCAACGGCATCGTGGAAAAGCTCTACCCGGTGCGGGAGACCTTGCAGACGATCCTGGATCCGGCGACGTTCCTGCCGCTGAGCTTCGAGAAGGACAGCCACGAGGGCAAGCGGCACTACCGCGAGATCACGACCTTCGACCACGCCGCGAAAAAGGGACACTGGAAATCGCTGACGAAGAACAAGGAACGGACCTTCGACATCGAGGCCGACACGCGCGACCTGATGGGGCTGATGTACTGGATCCGGAAAGAGCCGATCCGGGAGAACGAAACCCGCAACTACTGGATGATGACCGACGAGAAGATGTACGAGCTGATCGTCGAAGCCGGCAAGAAAGAAGAGCTGAAGCTGGAGAACTACGGCAAGGTGGCCACCATCAAGATGGAGCCCAAGGGCAAGTTCAACGGCATGTTCGTGCGCAAGGGGCGGATGTTCCTGTGGATCTCCGACGACGCGCGCTACACCATCTGCCGGGCCACCGCCAGCGTGCCGGTGGCCAGCATCAAGATCGTCCTGAAGAAAGTGCGCGGTCCGGGCG
>DAOTNL010000015.1:0-23029 GCA_035450765.1 Kiritimatiellia bacterium
TACGCAACCACATTGCGTTCTTTGACACGTGGACGCGCCGGGTACACGATGGAGCCGACCCGGTTTGATGTGGTGCCGGACACCCTGGGCCAGGAGTTGATGAACCGTTGACAGAGAAGAGAACATGAGCGGACAACGAATCAGAATACGGTTGAGGGCGTTCGACCACCGGATGCTGGACCAGTCGGCAGGCGAGATCGTGGAAACGACGAAGCGCACGGGCGCCCGGGTGGCGGGACCGATCCCGATGCCCACGCGCGTCGAGCGCTACACGGTGAACCGCAGCGTCCACGCGGACAAGAAATCCATGGAACAGTTCGAGATCCGCACCCACAAGCGGCTCCTGGACATCATCGATCCGACGGCGAAGACGGTGGACGAGCTGAAGAAGCTGAACCTGCCCGCCGGCGTGGACATCCAAATCAAGATCTAAGGGGGAGGAGTCCATGCAAACGTTGATCGGCAAGAAAATCGGCATGACGCGCGTCTACGACGCGGACGGCGTCCAGGTGCCCGTGACGGTGGTCCAGGTCGGGCCGTGCACGGTGGTGCAGCGCAAGTCCAAGGACGCCGACGGCTACGAGGCGGTCCAGCTGGGCTTCGGCGCGCAGAAGGAATCCCGCCTGGGCAAGCCCCTGCAGGGCCATTTCAAGAAGGCGGGCGCGGCGCCGGCGAAGGTGCTGCGCGAAGTGCGCGTGGACGCGGCCGAGGGCGCGAAGCCCGGCGACGTGGTCACCGCGAAGGTCTTCGAGGGCGTCAAGTTCGTGGACGTGCTGGGGCGCACCAAGGGCCGCGGCTTCCAGGGCGTCGTCAAGCGCTTCGGATTCGCGGGCGGCCGGGCGAGCCACGGCGGCGGCTGGAACCGCAAGCCGGGGTCCATCGGCAACCGCGAATGGCCCGCGCGCATTTTCAAGAACAAGCGCCTGCCGGGCCACATGGGTTCGGCGGACGTCACGACGCAGAACCTGCGGGTGGTCCAGGTGTTGGCCGACGACCACGCGCTGCTGCTGGAAGGCGCGGTGCCCGGTCCCGTGGGCGGGATCGTGCTGGTGCGCAAAGCGATCAAGAAGGCGTAGTCGGACCATGAGCAAAATTGCCATCTACAATCTGAACGGCGAAGCGGCCGGCGAAAAGGAAATCGCCGACGCGCTGCTGGAAACGAAGCGCGGTGCCCAGGCCGTGGCGGACGCGGTGACGGCGTACCGGGCGGGGATCCGCGCGGGCACGGCGTCCACCAAGACGCGCGCCGACGTGAGCGGCGGCGGCCGCAAGCCCTACAAGCAGAAGGGCACCGGCCGGGCCCGCCAGGGCTCCATCCGGTCGCCGATCCTGCGGGGCGGCGGCGTGGTGTTCGGCCCGCATCCGCGCGATTTCTCCAAGAAACTCAACAAGAAGACGGCGGCCCTGGCGTTCCGGCGGGTCCTGAGCGACAAGCTCGCGGCGGGCGCGGTGTGCGTGGCGGCCGGCCTCGAAACGGTCGCGCCGAAGACCAAGGCGCTGGCGGGGCTCCTCAAGAAGGTGGCCGGCGGCAAGGCGGCGCTGTTCGTGACGGGCGCGGCGAACGCGAACCTGAACCGGGCGGTGCGCAACGTGCCGAAGACGGAAGTGACCACGGCGGCGCAGGCGAGCGTCTACCAGATCCTGCGCTATCCGGCGATCGTGGCCGACGCGGCGGGCCTGGACGGCCTGGCGAAGCGCCTGGCGGAAGGGGCGGAGTGACATGAAGAACCTGATCGTCAAGAAGCTGCTGGTGACGGAAAAGGGCACCCGCCTCAAGGAGGCCGGGAACCAGTACGTCTTTGAAGTGGACCGCGCCGCGAACAAGCTGGAAATCCGCCGCGAGGTGGAGCGCCGCTTCAACGTCAAGGTCCAGGACGTGAACACGATGGCGCGCCGCGGCAAGGCCAAGCGGCTGCGCACGGCGTCCTACGGCCGCACCCCGGACTGGAAGCGCGCGGTGGTGACGCTCCAGGCCGGCCAAACCATCGAAATGGCGTAAGCGAGGAACGGACATGGGTCTCAAGACATACAAGCCGAAAACCGCGGCGCTGCGTTTCACGACGCTGTCGGATTTCGCGGGCGTCAGCAAGAAGCGGCCCGAGCGCAAGCTCGTGCGCATCAAGAAGAGCAAGGCCGGGCGCAACGCGCAGGGGCGGATCACGGTCCGCCACCGCGGCGGCGGCCACAAGAAGTTCCTGCGCGCGGTGGACTTCCGCCGCCACGACAAGCTCGACGTGCCGGCGAAGGTGCAGGCGATCGAGTACGATCCGAACCGCACGGCGCGCATCGCGCTGCTGGCGTACGCGGACGGCGAGAAGCGCTACATCCTGGCCCCGAACGGGCTGCAGGTGGGCGCGAAGCTGCTGGCGGGCCCCAAGGCGGAGCCGGTCTGCGGCAACGCGCTGCCCCTCTCCGCGATTCCGCTGGGCATGGACATCCACGCGATCGAGCTGAACCCCGGTTCGGGCGCCCAGCTGGTCCGCAGCGCGGGCATGGTCGCCCGCATCGCGGCGCGCGACGACGCCTTCGCGCAGGTCCGCCTGCCGTCGGGCGAGATCCGCAAGGTCCGCGCCGGCTGCTACGCGACGATCGGCCAGGTCGGCAACCTCGAACATGAAAACGTCTCGCTGGGCAAGGCCGGCCGCAAGCGCTGGAAGGGCATCCGCCCGACCGTGCGCGGCGTGGCGATGAACCCGGTGGACCATCCGATGGGCGGCGGCGAAGGCCGCACCTCCGGCGGCGGCCACCCGGTGACGCCGTGGGGCCAGCTGACCAAGGGCAAGAAGACCCGCAGCGGCCGCAAGCCTTCGGGCCGGTTCATCGTGCAACGGAGAAAGAAGTAACATGACGCGCTCAATCAAAAAGGGACCGTACGTCGAAGCCCACCTGCTGAAGAAGGTGGAGGCGCTGGCGGCCAGCGGGGCCAAGCGGCCGATCAAGACCTGGTCGCGCCGGAGCATGATCCTGCCGGAATTCGTGGGCCACACGTTCTCGGTCCACAACGGCAAGGTCTTCACGAGCGTGTTCGTGACGGAAAACATGGTGGGACACCGGTTGGGCGAATTCGCGCCGACGCGGACGTTCCGCAAGCACGGCGCGGCGACGGACAAGACGATCGCGCTGAAGTAGAGATTTTGAAGATGGGCTTCCGTCTGGGAATGCGGCCGCTGTGGGCCGTTCCGGTGGTGGGAGCCGCGCTGGCGGCGGGCTGGTTCATCGGCGCGCGGCCGGCGGCAGAAAACGGTTCTTTGACGACCGGGCCGGCGACCGCGCCGGCGCGTCTTGAAGAAGGGACCGGACCCGTTCCGGAAACCCTGGTTGAGGCGGAGACGGCCGAACGTTCGGCGCAGTCCGCGATGGATGAGGAAACGAAACCCATCCGCGTGGACGGGCCCGACCCTCGGGCCGTGGGCGGCGCGGCGGATGGCCTGAACGACGAATTGCTGGACCTGGTGACGAGCGAGTCGCGCCTGGTGACGGCCCGGCTGGCGGAGGAAAACCGGCGGCTGCGGGCGGACCTGGACGACCGCGCGGCGCGGATCCGGAAGCTGAGCGAGGCCTTGGCCGAGGCGCAAGCCGCGCTGGACGTGAACGAAGCGCGGCGGGCGCAGGCGGCCGGAGCGGCGGCGGAAACGCCGGCGGACGCGCCCGTCGAAGCCCGGATCGCGGGCGTGGACGCGGACCTGGGCCTGGTGATCCTGGACCAGGGCGCCCGGCAGGGCGTGCGGTACGGGCTGGCGCTGACGGTCCTGCGGGACCGGCGGCGCGTGGCGCGGATCCGGGTCGTGGACGTGAGAGAGAACATCGCCGGAGCGGCGGTCGAGGAGACGGCGCGCGGCGAGTATCCCCAAACCGGGGACCGCGCGGCGCTGATGCGGCCGGACGGTCCGTGAGGAACGAGACATGGAAATCAAAGCAACATCGAAGTACGTGAGAATGACGCCGACCAAGGCGCGGGACCTGACGCGGGCCATCGTCGGCAAGAGCGTGGGCGAAGCCCTGCGGGCGGTGGAGCTGAACAAGCGCAAGGCGGCCGTCTGCATCGGCAAGACGCTGAAGTCGGCGATCGCCAACGCGGAGAACAACGCGGAGCTGTCGGCGGACAAGCTGTACGTGGCGCAGGCGGTCGTGGAGAACGGGCCGACGATTCCCCGGTATTGGCCGCGGGCGCGCGGTTCGGCGGCGCCGATCCGCAAGAAGACGGCGCACGTCCGCATCGTCTTGACGGACGAGAAGCCGGCGCGGAAATAGCGGCGGGACGTAGAGAGAAAGAAGGAGGCACGTTTTGGGCCAGAAAGTCAATCCGATCGGGTTCCGCACGGCGGTCCACAAGCAGTGGAAGAGCCGCTGGTTCGCGGAGAGGAAAGAATTCGGCGACCTGCTGAACGAGGATCTGGTGATCCGCGAGATGGTGCAGGCCAAGCTGAAGGACGCGGCGGTCGCGGACATCGTGATCGAGCGGTACGCGCAGCGCGCCCGCGTGACGGTCTTCACGGCCCGGCCGGGCGTGGTGATCGGCCGCAAGGGCGAGGGCATCGACAAGCTCCGCGAGGAGCTCAGCGCGAAGACCGGCAAGGAAATCTACGTCGAGATCAAGGAAGTCCGCAGCCCGGACACGAACGCGCAGCTGGTGGCGGAAAGCATCGCCCTGCAGCTGGAGCGGCGCGTGGCCTTCCGCCGCGCGATGAAGCGCGCGCTGCAGCTGACGATGGACATGGGCGCGCTGGGCATCCGCGTGCAGGCCTGCGGCCGCCTCGGCGGCGCGGAACTGGCGCGCGTCGAGCACTACATGGTCGGCAAGGTGCCCCTGCAGACGCTGCGGGCGGACGTGCAGTACGGGTTCGCGGAAGCGAACACGATGGCCGGCAAGATCGGCATCAAGTGCTGGATCTGCCAGAAGCCCGAAGAGGCGAAGGCCCCGAGCAAGGAGAAGTCGTATGCCCCTCATGCCTAAACGTGTGAAGTACCGCCAGAGCCAGCGCGGCTCGCGCAAGGGCACCGCCCAGTCGGGCAACGCCCTGGCGTTCGGCGAATACGGGCTGCGCGCCATGGAGCGCTTCTGGATGACCAACATCCAGATCGAGGCCTGCCGCGTGGCGATGAACCGCGAGATGAAGCGCAAGGGCAAGCTGTGGATCCGGGTGTTCCCGGACAAGTCCTATTCGAAGAAGCCCCTCGAAGTCCGCATGGGCAAGGGCAAGGGCGCGATCGAAGGCTGGGTGGCCGTGGTGCGCCCGGGCCGGATCCTCTTCGAAATGGACGGCGTGCCGGAGAAGCTGGCGATGGAATGCCTGCGGCTGGCCGCGACCAAGCTGCCGATCCGCACCGTGTTCGTGCGGCGCGGCGTCACCCTGTAGGCCCGAGGAGAGCGACCGATGAAGGCAAAAGACGTCCGCGACCTGACGCCCGACGAACAGGCGGCCAAGCTGGCGGAATTGGAAAAGGAACTGTTCAACCTGCGCATCCAGCAGACCGCCGGCCAGCTGGAAAAGCCCGACCGCCTGCGCGCGGTCCGGCGCGAAATCGCGCGCGTCAAGACGGTCATGAACCAGGCGAAAGCCGCGAGGTAAGCGAAATGGCGACGGAAAAGCGAAACATGCGCAAGGAACGCGCAGGCGTCGTGGTGAGCGACGCGATGGACAAGACGGTGGTCGTGCAGGCCGAACAGCGCTACGCGCACCCCGTCTACGGCAAGGTGCTGCGGCGGACGAAGAAGTACTACGCGCACGACGAAAAGAACGAGGCGAAGAAGGGCGACCGCGTGGTCATCGCCGAGACGCGCCCGCTGAGCAAGACCAAGCGCTGGCGCCTGGTGGAAATCTCCATCCGCGCCGGCGGAAACGAGGTGTAGCATGATCCAGATGGAAACCGAACTGCCGGTCGCCGACAACACCGGCGCCCGCCTGGCCAAGTGCATCAAGGTGCTCGGCCAGCGCAAGACGGTCGCGCACGTCGGGGACATCATCCGGGTGTCCATCCGCGAGGCGCAGCCGCTCGGCATGGTCAAGAAGGGCGAAGTGGCCCGCGCGCTGATCGTGCGCACGGCCGCGCCGATCCGCCGCAAGGACGGCTCGACGCTCAGCTTCGACCACAACGCCGTGGTGCTGATCGACGACCAGAAGAACCCGCGCGGCAGCCGCATCTTCGGCCCCGTGGCCCGCGAGCTGCGCGAGCTGAACTACATGAAGGTCATTTCCCTGGCCCCCGAGGTGCTGTGATGAACAAGGCCAAGCTGCACGTGCGCCGCGGCGACGTCGTCCGGGCGATCTCCGGCGAGGACGCCGCCGGCAAAAAGACCGGCAAGGTCCTGAAGGTGTATCCCAAGACCGGCCGCGCGCTGGTCGAGGGCTTCAACTTCGTGAAGAAGCACCTGCGCAAGTCGCAGGACAATCCCAACGGCGGCATCGTCGAGAAGGAAGCGCCCCTGGCCGTTTCCAAGCTCGCGGTGGTGACCCGCGCCGAGAAGAAGACGGAGAAGGAATAGGCCCATGTCGCTTCTGAAAGAAAAATACCAGAAACAAGTCGTCAAGGCGCTGAAGGACACCGGGCGGTTCCCGTCCGCGATGGACGTGCCGCGGCTGACGAAAGTGGTCGTCAACATGTCCGTCAACGCGCAGGTGGACCGCGACACGCTCAAGCTCGTCGCCGACGACCTCGCGAAGATCACCGGCCAGCGGCCGTCGATCCGCAAGGCCACGAAGAGCATCTCGAACTTCAAGCTCCGCGAGGGCATGCCCATCGGCGCGAAAGTGACGCTGCGCGGCGCGCGGATGTACGAGTTCCTCGAGCGGCTGATCCACGCGACCCTGCCGCGCATCCGCGACTTCCGCGGCGTGTCGCCGAAGGCCTTCGACGGCCGCGGCAACTACACGCTGGGCCTCAAGGAACAGACCTTGTTCCCCGAGATCGAGTCGGACAAGGTCAAGCGCGTCCAGGGCATGGACATCACGATCGTGACCACCGCGAAGACCGACGCGGACGCCAAGGAGCTGCTGAAGCTGCTGGGCGTGCCGTTCGCCACCGCATAACGTTTGGAACAGGAGGAAGACCTTGGCTAAGATTTCTTGGATGGTGAAGGCGGCGCGCGAACCCAAGTTCGCCGTGCGCGGCTACCGCCGGTGCCGGCGGTGCGGGCGTTCGCGCGCCTATATTCGGAAGTTCCAGCTCTGCCGCATATGTTTCCGCGAGCTGGCGTCGGAGGGCAAGATCCCCGGCGTCGTGAAGGCCAGCTGGTAGGACGGGAGGAAAACCATGAGCTGCACCGATCCCATCGCGGACATGCTGACCCGCATCCGCAACGCGAGCCGCGCCGGGTTGCCGGCCGCGGAAATGGGCCATTCCCGCCTGAAGGCGGAAATCGCCCGGATCCTCAAGAAGGAAGGCTACGTCGCCGACGTGGCCGAGAGCGACGACGCCGGCAAGAAGCGCCTGCGCGTGGTCCTGAAATACGGCTACGACGAGAAGCCCATCATCCAGCAGATCCGCCGCGTGAGCCGGCCGGGCCTGCGCCGCTACGTGGCGGCGGCCGACGTCCCGCGCGTGCGCGGCGGCCTGGGCACCGCGGTCCTGAGCACCAGCCGGGGCATCATGAGCGATCGCGAAGCCCGCGCGGCCCACGTGGGCGGCGAAGTGCTTTGCCAGATCTGGTAACCGGGAGGCGAGGTAACATCATGTCGAGAATTGGCAAACAGCCGGTGGCGCTGCCCGCCGGCATCACCGCCCGGGTGGCCGACGGGACCGTCGTCCTGAAGGGGCCCAAAGGCGAACTGACCCTCAAGCTGCCGGCCGCGGTTTCCGTCGCCGTCGAAGGCAACGCGCTGGCCGTCTCCCGCACGGGCGACGACAAGCAGAGCCGCGCCGACCACGGGACGACCCGGGCGCTGCTGCAGAACATGGTCGTCGGCGTCAAGGACGGCTACAGCCGGGCCCTGGAAATCCAGGGCGTGGGCTTCAAGGCCAGCATCGCCGGCAACGTGCTGACGCTGAACGTGGGCTATTCCCACCCGGTCGAGTACGTCGTGCCCGACGGCATCAAGGTCGAAGTGGCCGACGGCACGAACCTCAAGGTCAGCGGGATCGACAAGCAACTGGTGGGGCAAGTGAGCGCCCGCATCCGTTCCTTCCGTCCGCCGGAGCCCTACAAGGGCAAGGGCGTGCGCTACAAGGACGAACGCGTGCGCCGGAAAGCGGGCAAGACGGTGGCGTAACCATGAAGACGAAAAACCAGAAAGATTATCGAGTCCGCCGGCATCTGCGCCTGCGCCAGAAGGTGCAAGGCACGGCGGAGCGGCCGCGCATGAGCGTGTTCGTGTCCAACCAGCATCTCTACGTCCAGTTCGTGGACGACGCCGCGGCCAAGACGCTGGCGGCGGTCTCCACGCTGGCCGGCCCCCTCAAGGGCCAGCCGCTGAACGTCGCCACGGCGAAGCAGCTCGGGGAGCTGGCCGCCCAGGCCGCGAAGGCCAAGGGCATCGTCGCGGTCGTGTTCGACCGCGGCGGGTTCGGCTACGGCGGGCGCCTGCGCGCGCTGGCCGACGCCGCCCGCGCCGGCGGCCTGCAGTTCTAGAGCTTCCCAACCCGAGGAAAACGGATGAAACGCGAATTCAAGAAGAACGAAGAACCCAAAAGCCCCGGCGAAGCGCTGGAGCGCGTGGTCGAGGTGAACCGCTGCGCGAAGGTCGTCAAGGGCGGCCGGCGCTTCAGCTTCTCGGCCCTCGTGGTCGTGGGCGACCGCAACGGGCAGGTGGGCTATGCGCTGGGCAAGGCCCGCGAAAACGCCGACGCCATCCGCAAGGCCACCGAAATGGCGCGCCGCGCCATGATCAAGGTGACGATGAGCGACCGCACGATCCCGCACGAAGTGACCGGCCGCTGCGGCGCCTCGCGCGTCATGCTCAAGCCCGCCTCGAAGGGCACCGGCGTCATCGCCGGCGGCGGCGCCCGCGCGGTGCTGGATCTCGCCGGCGTCCGCGACGTGCTCGCGAAGTCGCTCGGCGCCTCCAGCGCGCTCAACGTCGTCAAGGCCACCATGGACGGCCTCGCGCAGCTGCGGTCCCGCGAGGAAATCGCCGCGCTGCGGCAATAGCACCGAAAGGGTCCCCATCATGAATCTGCATTCGCTGAAGAATACCCGCGGCGCCAAGAAGCGCCGCATGCGCGTCGGCCGGGGCGAGTCCTCCGGCAAGGGCCGGACGTCCGGCAAGGGCAACAAGGGCCAGATGAGCCGCACGGGCCACAAGCACAAACCCCTGTTCGAAGGCGGCCAGATGAAGCTGATCCGCCGCATTCCCAAGCGCGGCTTCACCAGCCCCAACCGCGTGGCATACGCGGCGCTGAACGTCGGCGAGCTGGCCAAGATCCTGCCGGGCGACGTCACGCCGGCGGCGCTGGTCGCGGCCGGCCGCGTGGGGCCCAAGAGCCGGATCAAGATCCTCGGCGGCGGCGAAATCGCCGGCGCGCGGAAGGTCGCGGCCCACGCGTTCAGCGCGGCGGCCAAGGCCAAGATCGAGCAGGCCGGCGGCTCCTGCGAACTGCTCTCCTGACCGTCCTGAACCGAAAGGGGCCTCCCGATGCTTTCCGCCTTCACCAACAGCCTCAAGATCCCGGAGCTGCGCCAGCGCATCTTCTTCACGGCGGCGCTGATTTTCGTCTGCCGCCTGGTGTCCGTGATTCCGGTGCCGGGCGTGGATGCGGAAACGCTGCGGGCCATCATGGACCGGATGGCGGCGCAGGGCGGCGACATCGGCTTCATGGGGCTGCTGGACCTGTTCAGCGGCGGCGCCCTGACGCAGGCGGCGATCGGCGCGCTGGGCATCATGCCCAGCATCAGCGCCTCGATCATCCTGCAGCTGCTGACGGCGGTGATCCCGTCGCTGGAGAAGCTGGCGCGCGAAGGCGACGCCGGCCGCCAGCAGATCATCCAGTACGGCCGCTACCTGACGGTGGCGCTGTGCGTCGTGCAGGGCTACGCGATGGCCTCCGTGCTGCTGCGCCCCGAGGCGCTCGGCCTGCAGGTGCTCGAAGGCGAGGCGATCGTCACCATGGCCCGCGTGCCGTTCCTGCTGCTGGCGATCCTGGCGATGACGACCGGCACGATGCTGCTGATGTGGCTGGGCGAGCAGATCACGGCGCGCGGCATCGGCAACGGCATCTCGCTGATCATCACGATCAGCATCGTCAGCCGGCTGCCGGGCGCGGTCCAGCAGACGGCCAACATGTTCCGGGGCGGCTCGGCCAACGTCTTCATGCTGGTGGCGATGCTGGTGCTGGCGTTCCTGGTGATCGGCGGGGTGATCGCGGTGACGCAGGCGCAGCGCAAGATCCCGGTGCAGTACGCCAAGCGCGTCGTGGGCCGCAAGACCTACGGCGGGCAGAGCACCTACATGCCCCTGCGCGTGAACTACTCGGGCGTCATGCCCATCATCTTCGCCCAGGCCATCCTGATGTTCCCGCAGCGCATCCTGCTGATGGTGCCGGTCGACGCGGTCAAGGCCTTCGCGCAGGTCCACCTGCGCTACGGCGGGCCGGTCTACCTGACGCTGTACTCGCTGATGATCCTCTTCTTCTCCTACTTCTGGGTCGCGACCCAGTTCCACCCGGTGCAGATCGCCGACGACCTGAAGAAGTACGGCGGCTACGTGCCCGGCATCCGCCCCGGCAAGCCGACGGCGGAGTTCCTCGACCGCGTGATGACGCGCATCACGCTGGCCGGCGCGGTGTTCCTGACGGTGATCGCGGTGCTGCCGATGATCCTGGCCAGCTCGTTCCACATTCCGGGCATGGTGGCCCAGTTCTTCGGCGGGACGAGCTTGCTGATCATCGTGGGCGTCATGCTCGACACCATGCGGCAGGTGGAATCGCACCTGGTCACCCGCCACTACGACGGGTTCCTCCGCAAGGGCCATCTGCGCGGGCGCCGCTAGGCCGCGAACACGGGAGACCGCCGCATGAAAGCCATCATCCTCCTCGGCGCGCCCGGCGCGGGCAAGGGCACCTTGGCCGAAGGCGTCAAGAACGCCACCGCCTTCATCCACGTGTCCACCGGCGACATGCTGCGCGCGGCGATCAAGGCCGGCAGCCCGACCGGGCTCGAGGCGAAGGCCTTCATGGAGAAGGGCGAGCTGGTGCCGGACGAGGTCATCCTGCGCATCGTGGGCGAGCGCCTCGCGCAGGGGCGCCCGGACGACCAATACATGTTCGACGGCTTCCCGCGCACGCTGGAGCAGGCGCGGCGGCTCGACGACGTGCTGGCCGGTCTCGGCGGCGCCGTCAACCAGGTCTTTTTGCTCGAAGTGCCCACGCCCGTCATCGTCAGCCGCCTGAGCGGCCGGCGGATCTGCAAGGGCTGCGGCGCGGTCTACCACGTGACGAACATCCCGTCCAAGGTGGAGGGGATTTGCGACCAGTGCGGCGGCGCGCTCTACCAGCGGCCCGACGACAGCGAGGCGACCGTCCTGAACCGGCTGGAAGTCTACCAGCGGCAGACGGCCAGCCTCATCGATTTCTACGAACGGAAAGGCGTTCTGGTCCGCGTGAACGCCGGGACGAATCCGCAGGCGGCCACGGCGGAATTGCTTTCCAAGCTGGCGTGAGCCGGCCCGGCCGATGATTCCGATCAAGACGGCGGCGGAAGTGGCGCGCATGCGGGTCGCCTGCCGTCTCTCCGCGCAGCTCCTGGCGGAAGTCGCGGCGCAGGTGCGGCCGGGCACGACCACCGGCGAGCTGGACGCGTTCGCGGCGGCGCGGATGCGGGCGCTCGGAGTCAAAAGCGCGTTCTTTGGATATGGCGGATTTCCGGGCCACACGTGCATCTCCCTCAACGAGGAGGTGGTGCACGGGATTCCCGGGCCGCGCGCGATCAACGCGGGCGACCTGGTCAGCGTGGATCTCGGCGTGGTGGCCGACGGGTTCATCGGCGACAACGCGACGACGGTGCGCGTGGGCGCGGTGGACGCCGAGTCGGCGCGCTTGTGCGACGTCACGGCCGCGGCGCTGGCGGCGGGCATCGCCGCGGCGCGGGCCGGAAGCCGTTTGGGCGACGTCGGCCACGCGGTGCAGGCGGTGGCCGAGGCCGCCGGATTTTCCGTGGTGCGGGACTACTGCGGGCACGGGGTGGGGCGCAAGCTCCACGAAGAGCCGCAGATCCCCAACTACGGTCTGCCCGGCCAGGGCCCCGTGCTGCGGCCCGGGATGACGCTGGCGATCGAGCCGATGGTCAACCAGGGCACGCACCGGGTGGAGGTCCTGCCGAACCGCTGGACGGTGCGGACCTGCGACCGGAAACGGTCGGCCCACTTCGAGCACACGGTGCTGGTGGTGCCGGACGGGCCGGCGGAGATCCTGACGTGCGCGGAAAAGAAATAATTGAGCTGGACGCGGTCGTGGTGGGTGTGATAGAACATCGCGCTTTCCGTGCCCGACTGGGCAACGGACACGAGTTTACGGCGTTCGTGCCGCGGGAGAAAACTCCCGCGTCCGGGGTGGCTTGCGCTCCGGGCGCGCGCTTGCGCGTGGCGCTGTCGCCGTTCGACCTGTCGCGCGGAGAAATTTTGGAAATCTTGGAAGAAGAGGTTGGAACATGAAAGTCAGAACGTCGGTGAAACGGATTTGCGAGCGCTGCAAGATCGTGCGTCGCAAGGGCGTGGTGCGGGTCATCTGCACCAATCTGCGTCACAAGCAGCGCCAAGGTTAACGGAGAAGCAAAGCAATGCCCAGAGTGATTGGTGTCGATATTCCCGGTAAGAAGCGCGTCGCGTACGCGCTGCGGTACATCTACGGCGTGGGTCCGGCCCGCGCGCAGGAACTGGTCGAACGGCTGAAGATCGATCCGGCCAAGAAGGCGGACGATCTGTCCGGCGAAGAAATCGCCGCGCTGTCGAAGATGCTGCAGGAAGAATACGTGGTGGAAGGCGATTTGCGCCGCGAAGTGTCCGGCAACATCCGCCGCCTGATCGCCGTGAACTGCTACCGGGGCATCCGCCACCGCAAGGGCCTGCCCGTCCGCGGCCAGCGCACCAGCACCAACGCGCGCACCCGCAAGGGGCCGCGCAAGACCGTCGGCGCCGTCCGCGGCAAGGAAGCCCGCTCGGCCGCCAAGAGCGCCGCGCCCGCCGCCGCCCCCGCCAGCAAGTAATCGAGGAAATCCGACATGGCCGAAGAGAAAAAAGACGAATTGAAGGCCGCCGCCGCGCCGGCCGCCGCCGAAGCCGCCCCCGCGTCCGCCGAAGCCCCCGCCGCCGAAGGCGAAGGCAAGGCCGTCCGCCGCCGCGCCAAGGGCTCCAAGAACGTGCCCGTGGGCGTGGTCCACATCCTGGCTTCGTTCAACAACACCACCGTCAGCATCACCGATCCGCGCGGCAACGTGATCGCCTGGAGCAGCGGCGGCCGCTGCGGCTTCAAGGGCTCGCGCAAGAGCACGGCCTATGCCGGCACGGTCGTCTCGCAGGAAGCCTGCAAGGCGGCGCTCGGCCACGGCCTGCACGAAGTCGAGATCCTCGTGCAGGGACCGGGCTCGGGCCGCGAATCCGCCATCCGCGCCGTGCAGGCCGCCGGGCTGACCATCACGGGCATCCGGGACATCACGCCGATCCCGCACAACGGCTGCCGCCCCCGCAAGGCGCGCCGCGTCTAACCGATTCAAGAGGAAGGAACCACTCATGGGCAGATACATTGGACCGGCGTGCAAGCGCTGCCGCCGTCAGGGAATCAAGCTCTTTCTGAAGGGCGACCGTTGCTACATGGCCAAGTGCCCGATCGAACAGGGCCACTCCATTCCGGGCATGCACGGCGGCCGCCGCCCGCGCCTGAAGGACTACGGCGTCCAGCTGCAGGAAAAGCAGCGCCTGCGCAACATGTACGGCATGCAGGAAGGCCAGTTCCGGCTGTTCTTCCAGCGCGCGCTGCGCGCCCGCGGCGTCACCGGCGAACTGCTGCTGCAGGCGCTCGAGATGCGCCTCGACAACGTCGTCTACCGCATGGGCCTCGCCCCGTCGCGCCGCTCCGCCCGCCAGTTCGTGCTGCACGGCCACGTGCGCGTCAACGGCCGCAAGGTCAACGTGCCCTCCTACAAGACGAAGCCCGGCGACGTCGTCCAGGCGCGCGACGCCAAGCGCAGCCGCGACTATTCCAAGGCGCACCTCGACGCGGCCGAAAGCCGCGGCTGGCCGTCCTGGATGAGCGTGGACAAGGCCGAGCACAAGGCGACCATCGACCACGTGCCGACCCGCGAGGAAATCGCGCCGATCGTCAACGAGCAGCTGATCGTCGAATTGTATTCGAAGTAAGTTCCGCCACCCGCAACCCCCGCCATACGTTCCGGCCAACGCCCGGAACTGGAAGGAGAGCCCCATGAGTACCCGCCTGAACCGGTTCGAGATGCCCAAGTTCGTCGTCAAAGACGAAAAGACGGCCACCCCGACCTACGCCCAGTTCACCGCCGAGCCCTTCGAGGCCGGCTACGGCCGCACGATCGGCAATTCCCTGCGCCGCGTGCTGCTGTCGTCGCTGGAAGGCGCCGCGATCGCGTCCGTCCGCATCCAGGGCGCCGAGCACGAATTCTGCCACCTGAAGGGCTGCGTGGAAGACGTCACGGACATCGTGCTGAACCTCAAGAAGATCCTCTTCAAGATGTACGTCCGCACGCCGAAGATGCTGCGCATCAAGGTCAAGGGCGCCGGCGACGTCACCGCCGCCGACATCCAGCTCGACCAGTCCGTCGAAGTGCTCAATCCCGACCAGCACATCTGCACGCTGGACGCCGACGGCGTCTTCGACGCCGAGATCGAGGTCAAGATCGGCCGCGGCTACTGCCCCGCCGAATGGAACAAGAAGCCCGACCAGGAAATCGGCCTGATTCCCATCGACTCGCTGTTCTCCCCCGTGCGCCGCGTCAAGTACGCCGTGGACAACACCCGCGTCGGCCGCCGCACCGACTACGACAAGCTCGTGCTCGAGATCTGGACCGACGGCCGCATCAATCCCGACGAGGCCCTGACGCTTTCCGCCGCGATCCTGCGCCACCACCTCGACGTCTTCGTCAACTACGACAAGGACATCGTCGAGTTCCAGGAGAGCGAGAAGGCCGTGGATCCGGCCCGCGAAGAGCTGGCCAAGAAGCTCTCGATCAGCGTCAACGAGATCGAGCTGAGCGTGCGCGCGGCCAACTGCCTCAACAACGCCAACATCACCACCGTGGGCGAGCTGGCGCAGAAGACCGAGGCCGAGATGCTCAAGTACCGCAATTTCGGCAAGAAGTCGCTGAACGAAATCAAGCAGAAGCTGGCGGAACTCGGCCTGTCGCTGGGCATGAGCTTCGACGCCGACCTGCTGAAGTCGCCCAAGGCCGCCGAAGAATAACCGAGACAGGAGATTTCCCATGCGCCATCGCAAGAACACCGTCAAACTGGGCCGCACGTCCTCGCAGCGCGAGGCGCTCTTCGCGAGCCTGGTCAGCAACCTCATCCTGGCCAAGCGCGTCAAGACGACGCTGCCCAAGGCCCGCGCCGCCAAGCGCATGGCCGACAAGCTGGTCACCGTGGGCAAGCAGGGCACGCTGGCGGCCCGCCGCCGCGCGCTCTCCCTGCTCAAGCAGGAAAAGGCCGTCGCGGAGCTGTTCGCGGCCGTCGCCCCGGCCATGAAGGACCGCGCCGGCGGCTACACCCGCGTCCTCAAGCTGGGCAAGCGCATGAGCGACAGCAGCGAAATGTGCCTCCTCGAGTGGGTCGATTTCGTCCCCAAGGCCAAGGTCGCCAAGGCCGAAAAGGCCGAAGCGGCGCCCAAGGCCGAGAAGAAGGCCGAAAAGCCCGCCAAGAAGCCCGCGGCCAAGAAGGCCAAGAAGGACGAAGAGCAGAAGTAGTTCGGACTTCGCTCCCTGCGCGAAACGGCATCCGGAAACGGATGCCGTTTTCGTTTGCCGCCGGCGCGGCCGCGCTCAGCCGGCGTAGTGGAAACGCGCGCGGCGGATGCGGCCGAAGTCGTCCGCCGCGACGTTTTCGAGGGTCAGCAGGGCGCTTTTCAGGAACGGTCCGCCGCCGAAGCCGCCCAGCGCGCCGTCGCCGCGCACGACGCGGTGGCAGGGGACCAGCAGGGGAAACGGATTGTCCGCCAGGGCGTTGCCGACGGCGCGCGCGGCGCCGGGCTTGTCCAGCTGCGCGGCCACGAGCCCGTAGGTGCTCACGCGGCCGCGGGGAATGCCGTGCGTGGCGCGCAGGACGGCCCGCTGGAACGGCGGACAGGCCTCCAGGTCGACGAGATCGAGATCGAACTCCACGCTCGCGCCGGAGAGCAGCGCGCGGATGCCGGCGCCGATGGCGCGCACGTCCGGGCAACTGGCCACCGCCGCGTCCGGATAGGCGCGGCGCAGCTTGTCCTCGGCCGGGGACGCGGAATCCGACAGGAAGATCCGGCACACCACGGCGCCGCGCGGGGAGGGCCGCCAAGCGATGGCGACGGGGCCGAAAGCGGTCTTGCGGACGAGATGCGAGTTCATCGGTCTCTTTGCTTGGTTCCCAAACTACCACGGGCCCGGGAAAAATGCACGCGCGGATTGCCGCCCGTCACCGGGCGGCCGGCGGCACCAGCGCGACGAGCGCCCGGGGCAGCAGGCGGATCTGGACGTCGCGGCCGGCCTCCACGAGCTCGCCGTCGAGCTGGATGGGCGTGGCCTTCGCGCGGTGCAGATCCATCTGCCGGAACCGGCGCGTGGCGACCTGGGGCAGTTCGTCGAGCGTGCCGTTGAACAAGCGGGCGACGTTGATCAGCAGCAGCGGCAGATCGGGGCGCAGGGCGACGACGAGTTCCATCAGGCCGTCGTCGGGCCGGGCCCTGGGGGCGATCTGGGCGCCGCCGCCGTACTGGGTGAGGTTGGCGACGGTGAACAGGATGGGATCGGAAAACGTCTGCGCGGGCGCGCCGTCGAGGACGGCGTGGATGGTCTGCGGCGCGTAGGTGATCAATTCGGCGGCGGCGGCGAAGACGTAGGGCGCGATGCCGCGGAACGGAAACGCGGCGAAGCGCCGGGCGATGGCCGCGTCCCAGGCGAGGCTGCAGGTGACGAAGAACGGCCGGCCGTTGGCGGTGCCCACGTCGATGGCGCGGCGGCGGGCGCGGGCGAGCGCCGCGACGGCGCCGGCCACGTCCAGCGGAATGCCGAAATGGCGGGCGAAGCCGTTGCCGCTGCCGGTGGGAATCACGCCGA
The DNA here is from genome assembly GCA_035450765.1 of Kiritimatiellia bacterium. Classification (GTDB taxonomy): domain Bacteria; phylum Verrucomicrobiota; class Kiritimatiellia; order CAIQIC01; family Lenti-01; genus Lenti-01. The sequence continues at coordinate 17,195 of DAOTNL010000015.1, forward strand.
GCGCGACGGGCGTGCCGACCAGCGCCCCGCCGATGCTGTTGACCATGCCGTCGCCGCCCGCGACGAGCACGGCGTCCACGCCGTCGCGCGCGGCGCGCTCGGCCTTGCGGCGGCCGTCGTCCACGTCGCGGCTGAACTGGTAGGCGACGTCCGCCGTGCGGCCGAAGTGGGTTTCGACCGCCTCGCGCAGGACGTCGAACGACGTTCCGAGGCCGGACTTCGGATTGACCAGCACGCGCACGCGGCGCGGCTCGGCCTCTGTCCGGACGGCCTTCATCGCCGGCCTATGGCCGCCCAGCCGCGAAGGTGCCGCTCAGGACGTTGCCGCCCTTGCGCATCGCGTAGCGGCCGGTCGCGTCGGACTCCGAAACGAAGGTGCCCTGGAGGGACACGTCGTCGGTCGCGGCGGTGTCGGTGGCGTATTCGGCGGAGAAAGAATCGCCGCGGATCTCCGTCGGCTGCGGGAACCAGATTTCCCCGCCGGGATCGGACAGCCGCAGCGAAACCACCAAGCTGCCTTCCACGGTGAAGACGATGCTGCCGCCGTTGGAGGTGCGGCCCCGCCAAACGCCCGCGTAGTCCGCGTCGGCTCCGCCGCCGTCGTCGCCGCCGCAGCCGGCCAGGACGGCGCCCGCGCACGCACACAGCACCCAACGGACGATCGGCGACAGGAGGTTTTTCATGCGGGGCAAGTTTCCTTTCGGAACCCAACCCTATGCCGCGCGGGCCGGATCGTCAAGAAGGCGGAAGCGCGTCCTGCGTTTGGCGCATGTGAAACATCGTCACATATCGGGGTCAGACCTAGACACTAGACATTCGACCGAATGTCTAGTGTCTAGGTCTGACCCCGATGGGGCGGTTCAGGGCGAGAGGACGGCGGCGTCGCGCAGCAGGCCGAGGAATTCCCGGCGGTGGCCGCCGGGATCCGCGCCGACGGCGGCGGCCGCCCAGGCGGCGACGTCGTCGAAGCCCAGGTCCATGACGGACGGATCCCCGCGCAGCATCAAGCCCGCGGTGGCCACGCCCGCGGCGAAGCGGAAATCGGTCGAGGCGTCCGCGAAGGGCCGGGCGGCACCGACGAAGGGCACTTCGATCTTCTCGCTGCGATCCGCCTGGGGCAGCTTGTAGCGCAACTTGACGGTCAGCCATTCGGGATTGTCGTTCGCGCGTTCCCGCGGGGCCGTCGGCTCTTTCGCGGCGGGCTGGTATTTGAGCGGGTCGACGCCGGGCGCGGATTCGGCGCCCACGGGCACGACCTCGTAGAAGGCGGTGACGGCGTGACCCGCGCCGAGTTCGCCGGCGTCCTTCTTGTCGTCGTTGAAGTCTTCCTTGGCCAGCAGGCGGTTCTCGTAGCCGACGAGGCGATAGGACGAAACCTGGGCGGGATTGAACTCGATCTGGAGCTTTACGTCCTTGGCGATGGCGAAGAGCGTGCCGGCGGCCTGTTCGGCGAGGACCTTGCGCGCTTCGGAGAAGCTGTCGACGTAGGCGTAGTTGCCGTTGCCTTTGTTGGAAAGGGTTTCGAGGCGGTCGTCCTTGTAGTTCCCCATGCCGAAGCCGAGCACGGTGAGGAAGATGCCTTGCTTGGCGCGGTCGGCGATGAACCCGGCCAGTTCTTCCGAGTCCACGATGCCGACGTTGAAATCGCCGTCGGTGCACAGCACGACGCGGTTGTTGCCGTCGGGCAGGAAGCTTTGGCGCGCCGCGTCGTAGGCCAGGCGGATGCCGGCGCCGCCGGCGGTGCTGCCGCCGGCCCGCAGGTTTTCGACGGCGGCGTCGATCGTCGCGAGGTCGCTGGCGGGCGTGGGCGGCAGCACGAGTCCGGCGGCGCCCGCGTAGACGGCCAGCGTCACGCGGTCCCGCGCGTCGAGCTGGCGGGCCAGCAGCTGGATGGATTTCTTCACCAGCGGCAACTTGTTGGGTTCGTCCATGGAGCCGGACACGTCGATCAGGAAGACGAGGTTGCAGGGCGGGCGCCGCTCGGCGTCGAGCGACTTGCCCTTGAGGGCGATCCGCACGAGCGCATGGTCGGGGGCCCAGGGGCACGCCGCGGATTCGACGTGGACGGCGAAGGGCGTCTGGCCCTTGGGCGGGGCGTAGTCGTAGGGGAAGTAGTTGACCATTTCCTCCACGCGCACGGCGTCGGGCGGCGGCATCTGGCCGGCGCGCAGGAAGCGGCGGATATTGGCGTAGGACGCCGTATCCACGTCGATCGAGAAGGTCGACAGCGGTTCGTTTGCGACCTGCTTGAACGTGTTGCCCTGGATCGGGGCGTAGGACTCCGCGTTGGCGGGCGGCATGGATTCCGAATACAACCCCCAGCGGCCGCCATAGCTGCCGAGGCTGGCGGCCCGGCCCCGGCTCGCCCGATTCGCCATCGCGCCGGGCGCCAAGCCCTTCATGACGATGGGGGAGATGGCGTCCGAAGCGACGTTGAGTTCCGCCACGGCGCTCGCGGCAGGCGCGGCGCAGAAGTCCTCGACTTGCGGGGGCGGCGCCATGTCCCAGTCCAGATCGGGCGGCGTGACGACGTCCACCATGTCCGGCCGTTCGGCGGGAGCGAGGAGTTCGTCGAGTTGCTGCTCGTCGACTTCGACCATTTCGCAGGCGATCGAGGCCTCCCGCGACTTGGCGAATCGGTCATCGAGGAGCTGCTTGGCCGCGTGCCAGAGGGTGCCGCCGAACACGAGCGTGACGACGGCGGCGACGGCGGCGAACCCGGTGAGCCGCCGCCACGGAAAGCGCACGAGGCGGCCGGCGGGACGGGCGGAGGCTTCCCGGATGCGCCGGCGCTGGTCGTCGGTCAAGCCGATGTCGGGCTCGCCTTGCAGTTCCGTGGCGAGTTGGGCGGCGAAGGCGCGGATTTCGTCGACGGCGGCCTGCGCGGCGGGATCGGTCCGGAGGCGGGCGGCGACGGCGGCGCGTTCGGCGGGGGTGCCTTCGCCGAGGGCGTAGGCGGTCAGTTGGACTTCATCGCTGGGCTTCATGCTCGTGCTCCTAGAATTGGGCGGCCTGCTGGCGGAGGGTTTGGATGCCGACGTGGATGAGGTAGCCGACGTTGGACTCGCTGAGCGCGGTGACGGCCGCGATCTCGCGATAGCTCATCTGGTGCTGGAACTTCAGGCGGATGACCTCGGCCTGGTGGGCGGGCAGCTCCGCCAGCTTGCGCAGGAGGAGCGAGGCGCTTTCGCGCCGGCCGGCTTCCTCCGCGGGATCGGGACCGGGCGCGGGCAAAACGGCGGCTTGGGCATCGGTGAGCGGTTGCATGGGACGTTCCTTTCGCAGGAGGTCGATGCAGCGGTTGCGGCACACCCGGAACAGCCAGGGGGCGGTGCGGGCCTCCTCCAGGACGCCGGCGCGGCACAGCCGCAGGAACGTGTCCTGGACGGCGTCGCGGGCGGCGTCGAAGTTGCCGGTCAGCCGGTAGGCGTACTGGCACAGCGGCCGCTCGTAGCGCGCCACGACGGCTTCGAGCCAGGTCGCGCGGTCGGGCGGCGTTTCGGAGGCGGCAGGAGCTGGATTTTCCGGGCGCATGTTCGATCCTCGCCATGTCAACGGCCGAAGCCGGGGTTTCTTAGGTTTTTTCCACGGAACGTAGAAACTTTCCGCCGATTTTACGTGGAACGTAAAAACTTTGCGCGACTTTTACGTGGAACATAAAAACTTTGCCGGAAAATTACGTAGTACGTAAAACGGGGCAAACGGGTAGGCTGGGCGGGCATGAAGGCGTTTCTGCATTTCTTTTCGGGCACGGGGAACACGGCGCGGGCGGTCGGGATCGTCGCGGCGCGGCTGGAAGCGGCGGGCTGGGAAGTCGCGCGGCAGGCCATTGCCGGCGGCGCGGAGCCGCCGGCGGGGATCCCGGACCTGACGGTGGTGGCGTTTCCGATCTGGGCGTGGGCGCCGCCGCACTTCGTCCTGGACTACGTCCGGCGCTTGCCGAAAGGGCAGGGGGCGCGCGCGGCGGTGCTGGCCACCTGCGGTGGCTTCGGCGCGCAGGGCGTGGGCGAAATGGAGCGCGCGCTGCGGCGCCGCGGCTACGTCGTCGTCGCCAGCGGCGAGGCGGTCTATCCCGACAATTTCCTGCTGGCGGCGGATCCGCCGGCGGGAGTCGAGCTGGAAGACGAGTTGGCGGGGGGCGACCAGGTTGTTCGGTTGTTTGCAAACAACTGTACGGCGGACGAACCGAAGCGGTTCCGCTGCGGGTGGGGGCACGTGCTGTGGTCGTGGCCGATCGCGCGGCTGTTCCGGGCGTGCGGCCGGCGCTTCCTGGGCAAGTTCTTCGCCGCGGACGACCGCTGCACGAGTTGCGGACAGTGCGCGGCGGCGTGTCCGGTGCGGGCGATCCGGATGGAAGGCGCGCCGGCGCGGCCGCGGTGGAACGCGGCCTGCGCGGGGTGTTACCGCTGCATCCAGCTCTGCCCGGCCCGGGCCATCCAGGTTTCGGTCGCGCGGCTGGCGATCCATCTGGGCGTGAACTTGGCGCTGACGGCCGGGTGGGTGTGGGCGCTGGTCGCAGGCCGCGCGCGGCTCCCGTTGGCGGCGGCGGCGGCCACGGCGGCCTTCGTCGCGCTGGCGGTTTTCCAGCTGACCGTGCTGGACGGCCTGCTGCGTTGCCTTGAAACCCGCCCGGCGCTGCGCCGGTTTTTCGCGGCCAGCTACACGAAGGGTTTCGGCCGCTACCGCGCGCCGGGCTTCCGGGCGGGATAACGGGTTTCCGGCATCCCTTTTGCGCTTGCTTCGGTTCGCGGGCCGGAGCGACAATGAAAGGCAAGAACGGGTTTTTCCAACGGATTTCCGGATGGCGGCGACCGCGATCCAAGGCGGTCGGCAAGGAGCACGGCGATGAGCAGGAACGGGCGGGGGCTGGGCGGGGCTTGGTCGGCGAAGACGTGGCTGGCCGTCGCCTGGCTGGCGTGCGGGGGCGGCGCGGCGTTCGCGCAGATGTCCGAATCGTTCGAATACGGCGTGCCGCCGCCGGGGTGGACGAAGACCAATCTGCTGGGCGGCGGCGGCTGGTACCAGTTGCCCATCGGCGTCATGCCGCTGCCGGGCTGGGGCAACGGCACCAGCTCGGTGCCGGCGACGGCGAACGCGGGCACGCACAACGCGTATTGCTCGTGGACCACGGGCGGCGGCGCCGGCGACGGCTACCACAACGACCAGTGGCTGATTTCGCCGCGGCTGACGGGGCTGACGGCGACGTCCACCGTGAGCTATTGGCTGCGGTTCGCGTTCACGAACTTCCCGGACACGGTGTATTTCCGCGTGTCCACCAACGGGCCGGCGCCGGCCAGTTTCACGTTCGTGCCCCTTACGAACGTCTTTGCCCGCGCCTCCTATCCGAACCAGTTTCCGCCGTGGAGCAACCACGTGGTGAACGTCGGGGCGCTGGGCATTCCGGCGGGCACGCCGATCTGGATCGCGATCCACGAATACGAATGGGCAACACCCACAACGCGGCGGCCATCCAGCTCGACGTGATCAACAGCGACCTGACGGCGCCGCCGCAGCCACGGACGAGTTCGACCTCGCTGACGTTCACGGCCTATTACGAAGGAAGCAATCCGGCGGCCCAGACGTTTGCGCTCCAGAGCATCGGCAGCAGCGGCATGGGTTTTTCCAGCGCCGTGGCGTTCGGCGCGGGGCCGACCAGTTGGTTGAGCGTCGGCGGGCCGGCATCCGGGACGCTCGGCTTCCAGGGGAGCCAGGTCTACACGGCGTCGGTTTCGGTGGCGGGGCTCGATCTGGGCACGTACTGCGCCACGAATGTCTTCACGGTGCCGGGGGCGACCAACAATCCGTTGCGGGTGCCCATCACGCTCAACGTGATCC
>DAOTNL010000016.1:0-22775 GCA_035450765.1 Kiritimatiellia bacterium
TCCGTCCTGATGCTGGCGGGCATCCGCGAAATCCTGATCATCAGCACCCCCGAAGACCTGCCGCGGTTCCGCGCGCTGCTGGGCGACGGCTCGACGCTGGGCCTGAAGCTGGACTACGCCGAGCAGCCGAAGCCGGAAGGCCTCGCGCAGGCGTTTCTCATCGGCCGCGATTTCGTCGCCGGCTCGCCCGTGGCGCTGGTCCTGGGCGACAACATCTTCCACGGGCAGGGTCTGACCGGCATCCTGCGCCGCGCCGGAAAACTGACCGAAGGCGGTTTGGTTTTCGGCTATCTGGTCAAGGATCCCGAGCGCTATGGCGTCGTGGAATTCGACGCCTCCGGCAAGGTGCTGGGCATCGAGGAAAAGCCTAAAAAACCCAAATCCCACTACGCGGTGCCGGGGCTGTACTTCTACGACGGGACCGTCTGCGACGTGGCCGCCGCCCTCAAGCCTTCGCCGCGCGGCGAACTCGAAATCACCGACCTGAACCGGAAATACCTGGAAAAAGGCCAGCTGCGCGTGGAACTGCTGGGCCGCGGCTTCGCCTGGCTCGACACCGGCACGCACGAATCGCTCTTGCAGGCCTCGAACTTCGTGCAGACCATCGAGGAACGCCAGGGGCTCAAGATCGCCTGCCTCGAGGAAATCGCGTTCCGCTCGGGCTGGATCGATGCCGCGCAGCTGCGCAAGCTGGGCGAGGAAATGGCCAAGAACGCCTACGGCCAGTACCTGCTGCAGCTGGCGAACGAAACGCAAGGATAAGCCCATGGGCCTGGTTTGCGAAAAAACGTCGATCCCCGGCTTGTTGGTGTTCACCCCGAGCGTTTTCGGCGATGCCCGCGGCTTCTTTCTCCAGACCTACCAGACCCGGGAATACGCGGCCGCCGGCCTCGACCGCACGTTCGTGCAGGACAACCTGTCGCGCTCGTGCCGCGGCACGGTGCGCGGCCTGCACTACCAGCTCAAGCAGCCGCAGGGCAAGCTCGTCAGCGTCCTGCGCGGCGCGGTGCTCGACGTGGCCGTGGACATCCGCCGCGGCTCGCCCACCTTCGGCCGGTTCGAGGCCGTCGAGCTTTCCGAAGACAACCGCAAGCAGTTCTACGTGCCCGAAGGCTTCGCCCACGGCTTCCGCGTGCTGACCGACGTCGCCGATTTCTGCTACAAATGCACCGATTTCTACGCCCCCGGCGACGAATACGGCGTGAAGTGGGACGATCCGGATCTCGCCATCCCCTGGGGCGATTTGAGCGCGCCCGTCGTTTCCGCCAAGGACCAGAAACTGCCGCGGCTGGCCGACCTGCCGCCGGAACATCTGCCGGTCTTCAAGGGCTGAGGCGGACATGCTGGCCAAGGTCTATTCGGGCGCGGTCTTCGGGGTGGACGCGTACGAAGTCGAGATCGAGGTCAACGCGGGGCACGGCGAACCGAAAGTGGTCGTGGTGGGCCTGCCCGACGCGGCGGTGAAGGAAAGCTCCGACCGGGTCTGGACGGCGCTGATCAATTCGGGGTTTTCGCCGCCGATGGGCCGGACGACGGTCAATCTGGCGCCGGCGGACATCAAGAAGGAAGGCCCGAGCTTCGATCTGCCGATCGCGCTGGGCATGCTGGCGGCGGAAGACCAGTTGGCCGGCGCGCGGCTGGCGGACTACTGCGTGACGGGCGAACTGGCGCTGAGCGGCGAGGTGCGCCGCGTGCGCGGCGTGCTGCCGATCGCGCTGCGGGCGCGCGCGGAAGGCCGCAAAGGCATCCTGGTGCCGCCGGAAAACGCCGAGGAAGCCGCCGTCGTCGAAGGCTTGGCCGTGCATCCCGTGGGCAACCTGCGCGAAGCGGCCGATTTCATCGAGGGGAAAAAAGAAATCCCGCCGTTCCGCGTGGACATGCAGACCGCGTTCGGCGGCGGCACGGGCTACGAAGACGATTACGTGGACGTCAAAGGTCAGGAATTCGCGCGCCGCGCGCTCGAGGTGGCCGTGGCCGGCGGGCACAACATCTTGCTCGTGGGGCCGCCCGGGACCGGCAAGTCCATGCTGGCCAAGCGGGTGCCGACGATCCTGCCGCCCCTGGGCCTGGAAGAAGCGCTCGAGACGACGAAGATCCACAGCATCGCCGGCGCGCTGCCGGCGCACCAGGCCGTGGTGCGCGGCCGGCCGTTCCGCGCGCCGCACCACACGATTTCCGACGCCGGGCTGCTGGGCGGGGGAACGCACCCGATGCCCGGCGAGGTGAGCCTGGCGCACAACGGCGTGCTGTTCCTCGACGAACTGCCGGAATTCCACCGCAACGTGCTGGAGGTGATGCGCCAGCCGCTGGAAGACGGCGTCGTGTCCGTCGCCCGCGCGGCGGCCTCGGTGACGTTCCCGTGCCGGTTCATGCTCGTCGCGGCGATGAACCCGTGCCCGTGCGGGCATTACGGCGACGCGAAGCGGCAGTGCCGGTGCACGCCGATCCAGATGCAGCGCTACCGCAACAGGATTTCGGGGCCGCTGCTGGACCGCATCGACATCCACGTCGAAGTGCCGGCGATGGAATACCAGGAGCTGGCGTCGCTGCAGAAGGGCGAGTCTTCCGCGGCGATCCGGGAGCGGGTCGTGGCGGCGCGCGCGGTGCAGCGGGAGCGGTTCGCCAAAGCCAAGGGCGCGCACGCCATCCACTGCAACGCGAACATGCGCGCCAAGGACGTCCACAAGCATTGCGTGCTGGACGACGCGGCGCAGGGGCTGCTCAAGGCCGCGATGGCCGACCTGCACCTGAGCGCGCGGGCCTACGACCGCATCCTGAAGGTGGCCCGCACCATCGCCGACCTGGCCGGCGCGGCCGACGTCGCCGCCGACCACGTCGCCGAAGCGATCCAATACCGCTCGCTCGACCGCCAATACTGGGCGTGAAGCCGATCCCATGGATGCCGATGCCGTCGCAAGAGCAGTTCCCGGAATTCCGGGCGTGAAAACGCCGGAAACGGTCCGGCGGATCGCGTTGTTCGTTGCGTTCTGCGGCGCGGCGTGGGCCGGCGCGGCGCGGGCGGATTCCTTCACCGGGGCGGATTGGGCGGTGCGGTTCAACCGCCCGGACCAGACCACCACGAGCACTTGGCCGGAGGAATTCGCGATCCGCGACGCGTTTTTGGCGCGGATCGATGCGCTGGCCAGCAACGACTGGGGCTGCCTGGCGACCTACACCTTTTCGGGCAATACGGCGGCGGCGGGTGCGGCGGGGCCGATCCTGCTGGCGATGAGCAACGCGCTGGCGCGCGGCGCCAAGTTGGCGTTCGTGGCGGACAACGGGGTGAATATCGCCTCCAACTACTGGCCGGGGATTTCGCTGACGGGGCTCTCGACGCGCGCGGGCAACAAGCTGGAACTGTCGCGCGCGCCGGTCGACTGGGGCATCATGCACGACAAGGTGGGGGTGTTCTGGTACCGCGCGTCCACGCAGGCCTGGGTGCTTTCGGGGTCGTGGAATTTCACGGGCGGGGCCAGCTCGTACCAGTGGAACGTGCTGGCGGAACTCCGCAGCCGGGAGTTGGCGACGGCCTACTCGAACGAAATGCGCGAGATGCTCTCCGGGCGGTTCCACGCAAACACGAACAAGTCGCACGCGCACGACGGCGCGCGCTTCCGGCTGGCGGACGCGTGGACCAACGGCTGGGTGCGCTTCGCCCCGTATCCGGACAAGACCTACGGCGGCTCCAACGCCCTGACGGACGTCGTCGCCGCGATCGACGCCGCGACGAACGAAATCGTCTTCGCGCTCAACAAGCTGACGCGGCCGGACGTGGCCAACGCGCTGATCCGCGCCTGCGACCGCGGGGTGACGGTCCACGGTGCCTTCACCCGCAGCGATCTGGTCGCCACGAACCCGCTCAGCAGCTATCCGATCTACGCCATGCTGCTGGAACCCGTGAACTACGCGACGGCCAACCGGACGTTGCTGTACGACGCCTACGTCTCGGCGAAGCGGCTCGCCTATGATTCCGGCGAAACCGATTTGGTGCACGCGAAGTGCATGGCGCTCGATCCGTACGGCGCCGCGCCGCTGGCGATTCTCGGTTCCGCGAACTGGACGGAAGCCGCCCTGGTGGACGATTCGTCGAACGACGAGAACGTGCTGTTTATTCCGCACGCCGGCATCGCGCAGGCCCTGGTCGCGCAGTTCAACGCCATGACGGACGGCACCGTGCCGTGGTTCCGGCTGGAATCCGGCGGCAGCGCGGCGACGGGGCGGTTCGTCTATTGGCTGCCGGATACCAACCGCTACGAGGTGCTGTTCACCACCAACGTGCTGGATGCCGGCACTTGGACCAATCGCGAAATGGCCTTGCCGCCGGGCCGGGGCACCAACGCGGTGCCGACGACGAACCGGACGGAACGCGGTTTCTACCGCCTCCAGCGGGTGCCGTGAGGCCGCGCGGCCGGCCGGCGGCTATTCGACCAGCGCGAACCGCGCGTTTTTCCACACGCCGCGGCGGGCGTTGAGGACGTCGCCGAACGGTTCGAAGAGCCAGAAGGATTCGGCGCCGGCTTTCGACAGGCTGCCGGCGCAGTAGAGGGGGACGGACGAGCCGGGCAGGAAATAGGTGTAGGGCCGGTGGTTGTGGCCGTGCAGCAGCACCAGGTTTTCCCGGCCCCGCAGCAAATGCAGCAGCGCGCGGGAATTGCGCAGGCCGTGGAAATAGCCGGATTCGTCGAAGGGATAATGGGTCATCAGGAACACGTGCCGGCGGGCGGCGATCTCCGGGCGGTCGAGCAGGGCCTTCAGCGCGTCGAGTTCCAGCGCCGGCACCCGACCGCTGGAATTCCAGAAGTTGAAATTGGGCCGCGACGTGTTGAACGCGATGGCCGCGGCGTCGTCGCCCAGCCAGCGCACGAGCGGATAGCCGGTCGGCGCGGCGGTTTCCGGCAAATCGGACCGGACCAGCGGCGCGAACAGCTTGCGGTGGTAGACGAGCGAGGAACGGGTGTAGAGATCGTGGTTGCCGGGCACGGCAAGAGCGCCGCGTCGGGCGAGGCCCAGCGTTTCGGCTAGGCGCGGGGCGGCTTCGGCGAATTCGCGCTCGAGCCCGAAGTTCAGCGTATCGCCCGTGTAGAGGACGTAGTCGACCGGCTCGCGCCGCAAAAAATCGTTCAGGCCGTTGAGCTTCTGGACCGCTTCGGCATATTTCGAGCCGCGGCGCAGGTAGAAGTTGACGAGGGCGACCAGGCGCTTGGGGTGGAAGATTTCCGGCGTGCGGAAGGCGCCGGCGGGGAACGGCAGGTGCACGTCGCTGAAATGCAGGATGCGGAGGCTCATGCGGCGCACTGTAACCGGGCCGCGGGCGGGTGGCAAGGGCCGCGGCGCGGGATTTGCGCCTTGAGGCGCCGGCCCGGTCGGCTATCATGGCCCGCATGAAAGACGTGATGGCGGCGGTGCGGGCGTGGGATGCGGCGGGACTGGCCAGCGCCGAGGCGATTTTGGCGGGCGTCCAGCATTCGTCGCCCCGGCCGGCCGGGGCGCGGCTCGTCGTGAACGAGAAGGGGGAAGTCGCCGGCGCGGTTTCCATGGGCTGCGTGGAGAACGACCTGCGGGAGCATTTGCTGGGCTTGCTGCGCGGAGAAAGTGCGCCGCGGATGGTGCACTACGGCCGCGCCTTTGCCGCGGCGCTGGAGGTGGGGCTGACCTGCGGCGGCGAAATCGACGTCTGGCTGCGCAAGCACGATCCGAAGAGCGCGGCGTGGCAAGGCCTGCGCGCGCTGGCGCCGGATGCGCGGGCCATCCTGCTGACGCGCCTGGGTGGCGAATCGGAGCAGATCCTGTTGCGGCCGGGCGAAGCGCCGCCGCCGGCGCTGGCGGCGGCGCTGGATGACGTCTGGACGCGCGGCGGCGTGCGGCAACTTGCGGCCGGAACGGATCGCTGGCTGGCGGAGACGATCGCGCCGGAGCCGCGGCTGTTCATCGTGGGCGCGTCGCCGATCGCGTCGGCGCTGGCCGATCTGTCGGCGCGGATCGGCTTCCGGGTGGCGGTGGTGGACCCGCGACGGGATTTTGCCCGGGCCGAGCTGTTTCCGGCCGGCACGGTGCTCCTGCACCGCTGGCCGGAGGAGGGATTGGCGGAAGCCGGCCTCGACGAACACGGCTACGTGGCGGTTCTGGCCCACGATGCCAAGCTGGACGTGCCGGCGCTGGCGGCGGCGCTGCGGGCCAAATGCAAGTACATCGGCTTGCTGGGTAGCGCGGGCACGCAGGCCGACCGCCGCGGGCAGCTGGCGGCGGCGGGATTCGCGGCCGCCGAGGTGGCCCGGATCCGCGGGCCCATCGGCCTGAAAAACGTCGGCGCGCTCGAACCGGCGGAAATCGCCGTGTCGATCCTGGCGGAACTGGTCATGGCGCGGCGGGGCCGTTTGGATTCCGCCGGGAAAGGGGAGCGATGAACCTGGCGGAGAACCTCCTGTCTTCAAAACCGTTCGTTTGCCCGAATTGCGGCCAGGAATTGCCGCTGGCGGACGTGAACGTCGCCCGGGACGTGGCGCTGTGCCGCGCCTGCAACTACACGGGCTCATTTTTGGCCGCGTCGACGGTGCCGCGGCTGACGGACGAAGAACTGGCCCGGCCGCCGAAGCGCGTGAGCCTGAAGCGGGAGTTCGGCGATGCGCTGACGGTCGTTTGCCGGCCGCGGCGCGGCACGCTGTGGTTTCTGGTTCCCTTCACGGCCTTCTGGTCTGGCATTTCCATGGCGGGCATCTACGGCTCGCAGATCGTGCGCGGCGCCTTCGACCCCAAGCTGAGTCTGTTCGGGTTGCCGTTCCTGGCCGGCACGGTCGTGCTGGTCACGATCATCCTCTATTGCCTGTTCGGCCGGACGGCGGTGACGCTGTCGAAAGGTCGCATCCGGGTCTTTACGGGCCTGTTCGGGGTGGGGCGGACGCGGGAGCTGGAATGCGGGCCGGGCACGACGGTGACGATCGGACAATCGGGCTATCGGGTGAACAACGTGACGCAGCCGGAAATCGTGGTGGCGAGCGGCGAACGCCAGCTGAAATTCGGAGCCATGGCGATTCCAAACGACGCCTTGCCGTACGTCGCGGCGGTCTTGCGCCGGGCGGCCGGCGGCGGGTAAGATGGACGGAATGGGCAGCATCGCGGAAAACCTGGAATCGGTCCAAGCGCGGATCGCGGCGGCGTGCGCGCGCGCCGGGCGCGCACCGGATGCGGTGCGCCTGCTGGCCGTATCGAAGACCTACGGTCCGGACGCGGTGCAAGCCGCGGCGGCGGCCGGCCAGAGGCTCTTCGGCGAGAATCGCGTCCAAGAGGCCGCCGCGAAGATGCCGGAGTGTCCCGGAAACCTGGAATGGCATTTGATCGGGCACCTGCAAAGCAACAAGGCGGCGCTGGCGGCGCGGCTTTTCGACTGGGTGCATTCGGTGGATTCCGCGAAACTGCTGGAAACCCTGGACCGCCATGCGGCGGAGGCGGGCCGGCCGCTGCGGGCGCTGGTGCAAGTCAACGTGTCGGGCGAGCGGTCGAAATCGGGCCTGGCGCCCGCCGCCGTGCCGGAGGTGCTGGCGCTGGCGGACCGGCTGCGGAACGTGCGGATCGTCGGCCTGATGACGATTCCGCCGCTGGCGGAAAACCCGGAAACGGCGCGGCCGCATTTCCGGAAACTGCGCGAACTGCGCGATACGTGGACGGCCGAAACCGGATTGGATTTGCCGGAGCTGTCGATGGGCATGACGCACGACCTGGAGGTCGCGATCGAGGAAGGCGCGACGTTCGTGCGCGTGGGCACGGGGATTTTCGGCGCGCGGGCGCGGCCCGCGGAAGGAGCGGAAGAAGCATGAAAAGCAAGCGCATCGCGTTTTTGGGCGGCGGCAATATGGCGGAGGCGATCATCGGCGGGTTGCTGGCCGGCGGCGTTTCGATGGAGCGCAACGTCGTGGTGGCGGACGTCGCGGCGGAACGCCGCGCGCTGCTGGAAAACAAGTACGGGATCGGCGCGACGGCCGACAACGCCGCAGCCGTGCGCGGTGCGGACGTCGTCGTGCTGGCGGTGAAGCCGCAGCAGGTGCCGGAAGCCCTCGCGGCGGCGCGGGCGGCGTTCACGGACCAGCAGCTGCTGGTGTCGATCTGCGCGGGGTTGCCGACCGCCGCGCTGGAGAAACAAGTGCCGGCCCGGACGGTGCGGGCGATGCCGAACCTGCCGGCGCTGGTGCGCCGCGGCGTGACGGCGATCTGCGGCGGCGCGCGCGCGACCGCCGCGGATCTGGCTCTGGCCGAGCAGCTGTTCGCGGCCGTGGGCGTCACGGTGCGCCTGCCGGAAAACCAGATGAACGAGGTGACGGCGCTCAGCGGCAGCGGCCCCGGCTACGTCTTCGCGTTCATCGAGGCGATGGAGGAAGCCGCGGTCGAGATGGGCCTGCCGCCGGAAACGGCGCGGAAGATGGCGATCGAAACCGTGCGGGGCGCGGCGGAACTGGCCGCGCAGACCGGCGAGGATCCGGCGGAACTCCGCCGGCGGGTCAGTTCGAAGGGCGGGACGACGCTGGCCGGCTTGGCCGCGATGGCCTCGAGCGGGTTTTCGTCGGCGGTGGCGGCCGGCATGCAGGCGGCGCGCGACCGCGCCGCGGAATTGGCGAGGTAGGCATGGAAGCCGCGCGCTCCTCTTCTCTCGGCCGCACGCTGGGCTCCTGGGGCTGGAAACTCGTGCTGGTCCTGGCGCTGGCCTACGGCGCGCTGCAGATCCTGGTGCGCACGGACGTGTTCCGCGCGCAGGTGGAAGACGAATTGTCCCGCCTGGCCGGCATGGAAGTCCGCATCGGCCGCATGCGGGCCACGGAAGGGCTCAACCTGAAGATCCGCGACACGATCGGGATTTCGGACGTGGCGGGCATCGAGGCCCGGGTGGCGCGCGTGCGCTGGCGGCTGTTCCGGCCGCGCGGCGCGCCCATGCTCGATTCGGTCCGCGTGGACGGCTTGGCGCTGACCATCGCCCCCGACGAAACCGGCGCGATCCAGCCGGCGTTCATGGCGCCGTTGACGCGCAGCGTCTTCGCGTGGACCGGCCTGGCGGCGCCCAAGGAACTGGCCGCCGCGCCGGCGCCGGCCGATGCCGCGGCGCCGGCCCGGAAAACGAGCGCGTCCCGCGTGCTGGAAGACTGGCTCGGCGGCCCGCTGGTGCTCCAGGACGTGTCGGTCCGCTGGCAGGACGCGCAAGGCCGCCTGCAGGCGTCCGTGTCCGGCCTGGACGTGGTTTGGACGCCGCTGGTGACGCCGCGCGGCCGGCGGGTGTCGCATCTGGATTTCCGGGCGGCGGAAATCAAGGTCGTCAACGGTCCGCGGATCGCGGATCTGCGGCTGGAACTGGTCGCGGTGGATGGCCGGTGGTTCCTCGTGGACCTGCAGGCGGCGGATTGGGGCGGCGCCGAGCCGCCGCCGGTGCCCGGCGCGGAAGCCCGCGCGCTGCTCGACGCCATGGACGTGCCCCTCGACGTCCGCCCGTGAACGGGCCCCGCGGGAGGGGCTTGCATTTTCCGGCGGGATGGGGTAGAACGCGCGGACTGTTCGGCTGGTGGATATAGCTCAACTTGGTAGAGCACCAGATTGTGGTTCTGGCTGTTGCGGGTTCAAATCCCGTTATCCACCCCACCTTTTCCGGGGTGCGGGGGCGTTCATTTCGCGGTTGCGGCGGGCTCTTTTTTTGTATAGGGTGCGCATTTCCGTGGCCGGATTTCCCGTCCGGCCGGTTCTCGAGGAACGGCAAGGCTCAACGAAGGACAGGCAACTATGAAGGACATCCCGATCGCGGACGTGCGCAATTTCGTTTTGGTGGGCCACACGGGCAGCGGCAAGACCTCGCTGGTGGATGCCCTGCTGTTCAAGTTGGGCGTGAACGACCGATTGGGAAATCCCGGCGACGGCACGAGCGCGGCGGACTGGACCGACGAGGAAAAGAACCGCAAGATCACCGTCTGGGCGAAGCCGTTCGACGCCATCTGGCGCCCGAAGGGCGGCAAGGCGCTGCGCCTGGCGATGCTGGATACGCCGGGTTACGCCGATTTCTACGGCCAGGTCGTCGCCGCCACGAGCGTCGCCGACGCGGCGTTGGTCGCCGTGGACGCGACGGCCGGGGTGCAGGTCGGCACCGTCCGCGCCTGGAAGCGCTGCGAGGCGCTCAATCTGCCCCGGGCGATCGTCATTACGGGCCTGGACAAGGAAAACGCCGATTTCGACGCCACCGTGGCGGCCTTGCAGGATCTTTGGGGCGCCCGCTGCGAGGTGGTGACCTTCCCGACGGACGACAAGAAGGGCGTCGTGGACGCGCTGTCGGCCACGGGAGGCAAGGCGGACGAAATCCGCGCGAAGCTGACCGACGTGGCGGCGGAATCCAGCGACGCGCTGATCGAAAAGGTGCTCGGCGGCGAAACGCTGACGGCCGAGGAGCTGTCCGCCGGCCTGCGGGCGGCCGTGGCGCAGGCGAAATTCATTCCCATCTTCGCCGTCATGGCCCGCCAGTCGGTCGGGCTCGACGAACTGCTCGCCGGTTTCGCGCGGCTGCTGCCGAGTCCCGCGGACCGCCCGGGCAAGGACGCCGCCGGCAACGCGGTGAATCCCGCGGCCGACGCGCCGCTCGTGGCGCAGGTCTGGCGCTCGATCAACGATCCGTTCGTGGGGCAGCTGACGCTGGCCCGCATCTGGGGCGGCACGCTCCGGGAAAAGAGCGAAGTTTTCAACGCCGTCAAGGAACAGAAGGAATCCGTCGGCACGATCTACTTCCTCAACGGCAAGAAGCAGGAAACGGCCTCCGAAGCGCAGGCGGGCGATCTGGTCGCGCTGGCGAAGCTGAAGGCCACCGCCCTCAACGACGTGCTCTGCACGCCCGGCAAGCCCGTCCAGCTGGCCCCGATCGTGTTCCCGAATCCGGTGGTCTCCTTCGCGGTCCATCCCAAGACGCAGGGCGACGAAGACAAGCTGGGCCAGGGGCTGCACCGCGTGGCGGAAGACGATCCGACGCTCCACGTGCAGCGCAACGACGAAACCCACGAGCTGATCATCACCGGCGTCGGCGACGTGCAGATCGACGCCGCCATGGAACGCATGAAGGCGCGCAGCAAGGTGGAAGTGACCCTCAGCACGCCGAAGGTGGCCTACAAGGAAACCGTCACGGCCAAGGGCGAAGGCCACTACAAGCACAAGAAGCAGTCCGGCGGCCGCGGCCAGTACGGCGAAGTCTATTTGCGCATCGAACCGATGAAACCGGGCGTGGAGCATTGGTTCGTGGACGGCATCGTCGGCACGAGCATTCCCCGCAATTTCCTCCCGGCGATCGAAAAGGGCCTGGTGGAAGGCATGCAGCGCGGCGCCGTGGCCGGCTACCCCGTGGTCAACACGATGGTGACGGTGTACGACGGCAGCTCCCACGACGTGGACAGCTCCGAAATCGCGTTCAAGATCGCCTCGCGCACCGCCTTCAAGGACGGCATGAGCAAGGCGAAGCCGGTGCTCCTGGAGCCCATCATGAACATCCGCGTGACGATTCCCGGCGAGTTCATGGGCGACTGCACCGGCGACCTGAACCACCGCCGCGGGCGCATCATGGGCATGGAGTCGGAAGACGGCATGCAGGTCATCGTGGCCGAAGTGCCCCAGGCCGAAGTGTTCAAGTACTCTTCCGAACTGCGCTCGATGACCGGCGGCCGCGGATCGTTCGAAATGAGCTTCAACCGCTACGACGTCGTCCCGGCAAACGTGGCCCAGAAGATCATCGCCGAAGCCGCGAAGAACAAGCAGGCCGAGGAAGAGGAATAACCCATCCGGACGGACGGATTTTCAAGCCGCGGGAAGACCGCGGCGCGCCGGCGCGGCCGGCGGGAAGGAACGAGGCATGAGCGGACATAGCAAGTGGTCGACCATCAAGCACAAGAAGGGCGCCGCCGACGCCAAGCGCGGCAAGATCTTCAGCAAGCTGGCCAAGGAATTGACGATTTCGGCGAAGGCCAACGGCGGCGATCCGGGGTCGAACATCACCCTGCGCACGATCCTTTCGAAGTGCAAGGCCGTGAACATGCCCGCCGAAAACATCGACCGGGCGATCAAGAAGGGCACCGGCGCGCTGCAGAGCGACGCCATCGAGGAAATCCTCTTCGAGAGCTACGCTCCCGGCGGCGTGGGCCTGATCATCCAGTGCCTCTCCGACAACCGCAACCGCTCCGTGGCCGAAGTGCGCCACCTGCTGCAGCGCCACAACGCGACGCTGGCCGGCACCAACCAGGTCATGCGGAATTTCGCCCGCCGCGGCCAGATCCTCGTGGACGCCGAGGGCGTGGACGAGGACAAGCTGATCGAACTGGCCCTCGAGGCCGGCGCCGACGACGTCACCAACGAAGGCTCCCAGTTCGAAGTCCTCACGGACCCGAAGGTCTACAACGAAGTGTCGGAAAAGCTCACGAAGGCCGGCTACAAGGTCTCCGAGGATTCCGGCGTCAATTTCGTCCCGACGGCCTGGACGCCGGTCACCGACAAGGCGCAGGCCTCCGGCCTGATGAAGCTCATCGAAGCCATCGAGGAACTCGAAGACGTGCAGAACGTCTACATGAACGGCGACATCGCCGACGAGGCCATCGAAGGCTAGCCGGCGGAATACCCGCCAGGAAAGGGCTCCGGAATCCGCAAGGAATTCGGAGCTTTTTCGTCGGCGGGAACCGGGGTACGATTCGGACGCATGAAGGTCTTGGGCATAGATGCTTCGCTGCGGGGCACGGGGCTGGCAGTGATCGAACAGGCCGGCTCGCGCGCGGCCGCTTGCCACTGGGAAGTGGTGAAGATTCCGGCGGCGGCCCCCCATTCGGAGTGCCTGCGGACGATCCGCGAACGGATCGACGCCGTGTTGGCCGCTTACCGGCCCGACGCCGCGGCGATCGAAGGCGGCTTCTTCTTCAAGAATCCCAAGGTGGCCCTGGTGCTGGGCGAAGTGCGCGGCGTGGCGATCGCGTGCTGCGCCGCCGCCGGCGTGCCCGTCTACGAGTATTCCCCGCGCCGCGCCAAGCAGAACGTCACGGGCTGGGGCGCCGCGCCGAAAGAGCAGGTCGCCAAGATGGTCCGCTCCGTCCTGGGACTGGCCGAAACGCCGCCGCCGGACGCGACGGACGCCTTGGCGCTGGCGCTGTGCCACGCCCAGACCGGGCGCAGCATCGTCCAGGCCGAGCCGATCTGATGCCCGGCGCGCGTCCAAAACGGTTGCGGCTGGAAAACGTGCGCAAGGCGTTCCGCGCCGCGGCCGGCAAAGTCGACGTGCTCCGCGGCGTTTCGCTGGAACTGGACGCGGGCGAATTCGGCGTCATCACCGGGCCGTCGGGCTCGGGCAAGACGACGCTCCTCATGGTGGCCGGCCTGCTGCAGCCGGTGGACGGCGGCCAGGTCTGGTTCGACGGGCAGGACGTTTCCGGGCTGGGGGAGGCCGCCGCGGCCGAGGTCCGCAAGCGCGGCGTCGGCCTGGTGTTCCAGAAGTTCTGCCTGCTGCCGCACCGGAGCGCGCTGGACAACGTGGAATTCCGTTTCCGCTATCTGGACGAGGAACCACGCGCTGCGCGGAAAATGGCCCTGGCCGCGCTGGACCGCGTGGGGCTGGCGCACAAGGCCCGGCAACCCGCGCGGCTGCTGTCGGTCGGCGAAATGCAGCGCGTGGCCATCGCGCGCGCGCTGGCCGTGCCGCCGAAACTGCTGCTGGCCGACGAGCCCACCGGCAACCTCGATCCGGAATCCGCCGCCGGCGTCATGGAACTGTTCCGCGAACTGAACCGCGCCGGCACGTCCATTTTGCTCGTCACCCACAATCCGGACTGGGTCGTGCCCGGCACGACGCACTGGACGATGCACGACGGGCATCTGGCGCGCGCCTGATTCCGGCCTTTTCCCGGCCGCGGGGAAGCGGTAGCATTCCGGGCACGTCATGAAAAAGCGCCACATCGCCTACTACGTCACCGCCCACGGCTACGGCCACGGCGTGCGCTCGTGCGATATTCTCGGCGCGCTGCTGGCGGCGCATCCGGCCCTGAAGGTGACGGTGACGACCGATTTGCCGGAAAGCTTTTTGCGCAGCCGGTTGCCGTTCGTCGATGGCCGCTTGGCGGTCCGGCCCGGCGCGTTCGACGTCGGCATGGTACAGAAGGACTCCATCCGCGTGGACGTGGCCGCGACGCTGGACGAGGCGCAGGAACTGCTGGCCGAACGGGAAAAGCTGATCGACTACGAAGCGGAAATGCTGCGCGGGGAGGGGGCCGACCTGGTCGTGGCGGACATCCCGTCCATTCCGCTCGAGGCCGCCGCGGAAGCCGGCGTGCCGGCGGTGGCCGTCGGCAATTTCTCGTGGGACTGGATCTACGAGCCGTTCGCCGCGCGCGATCCGCGCTGGCGGCCGATCGTTCAGATGTTCGCGGAGGGTTACCGACAGGCGAAGCAACTGCTAAAGCTGCCGTTTTCGCCGGCGATGTCGGTGTTCCCGAAGCAGGTGGACATTCCGCTGCTGGCCAAGCCGGGCCGGCCCCGCCGCGCGGAATTGGCGAGGCAGAGCGGCGCGGATCCGGCCAAGCGCTGGATCCTGCTTTCGTTCACGTCGCTGGACTGGGATGCGGCGGCGCTCGGCGCCGTGGCGGCGCTGGACGACTTCGAATTCTTCACGGTGATGCCGCTGGCGTGGGACGGCCTGCGCAACGTCCATGCGGTGGATCGGCAGGCGTTCGGATTTTCCGACGTGCTGGCGAGCTGCGATGCCGTGGTGACCAAGCCGGGCTACGGCATCTTGAGCGACTGCGTGGCGAACGCGAAGCCCATCGTGTACGCCGAGCGCGAGGACTTCATCGAATACCCCCTGCTGGAACGGGAACTGAAGCGCTACCTGAAGAACGTCCACATCCCCGCGGCGGACCTGTACGCCGGCCGGCTGGGGCCGGCCTTGGCGGCCATCGAAAGCGCCCCCGCACCTCGCGAGGTCTTGCCTCGCGGCGGCGCCGAAATGGCGGCCCAAATCCTGATGGATCTGGCGTAAAGAAAGGACCGCAAATGGACGCAAATGGGTGGAGAACGACTTGGTCGATCAGATCACAGGTTGCGCCATGGCGGTGATGAATGAATTGGGGCATGGATTGAGGGAAAAGACCTACGAACGGGCGCTTTGCGTCGAATTCAAATTTCAGAACGTCGCGTACGACCAGCAGCATGTCCACCCCGTCAAATATCGCGGCGAGCACGTCGACGACTACATTCCCGATCTGGAAGTCGAAGGCCGGGTGATCGTGGAAATCAAGACAGCCGATGCCATCACGGATGAACATGTTGGCCAAGTCATCAATTACCTTCGCATCACGGGCCACAAAGCCGGCGTGATTCTCAATTTCAAACATTCCAAATCGGAATGGAAGAAAGTGGTCTTAACGGAACCCAATTCCTGATGTCTCATTTGCGTCCATTTGCGTTCATTTGCGGTACCCCATGAAACGGATTTCCACGGTCCGCGTTCTGGCGGTGCTGCCGCCGATGGTGCAGGTAAACGCGCCGTACCCGTCCGCGGCGTGCCTGACGGGGTTCCTGCGCTCGCGCGGGGTGGAAGCGGCGCAGGCGGATCTCGCGCTGGAACTGGTGCTGGAACTGTTTTCGCGGGCGGGCCTGGAACGGGTGCGCCGCCGCCGCCCGAAAAAAAACACCGAAGCGGTGCGGTCCTTCCGCAAGCAGTTCGACCGGTATGCGGAAACGGTCGAAGCGGCGGTGGCGTTCCTGCAAGGCAAGGATCCGACCTTGGCGCACCGGATTTGTGCGCGCAATTTCCTCCCGGAAGGCTCGCGGTTCCGGAATCTGGACGCCTTCGTGGCGGAGGATGACGGCGATCCGCTGGCGTGGGCGTTCGGCGCGCTGGGCGCGCAGGACCGGGCCAAGCACCTGGCGACGCTCTATCTGAACGATCTGGCCGACGCCATCCGCGACGCGGTCGATCCGCGCTTCGAATTCGCGCGCTACGGCGAGTCGCTGGCGCGCAGCCAGCCGACCTTCGGCCCGCTGGCGAAGGCGCTGGCGGCGAAACCGACGCTCGTGGACGAAATCCTGCGCGAGCGGGTCCGTGCCGCGCTGGAAGCGCATCGGCCGGACCTGGTGCTGGTGTCAGTTCCGTTCCCGGGCTGCGTGTACGGCGCGTTCCGCATCGCGCAGGCGATCAAGCAAGCCGATCCGCGCATCGCCACGGCGCTGGGCGGCGGTTTCGTGAACACGGAACTGCGCGAACTGTCCGAGCCGCGTGTTTTCGATTTCTTCGATTACGTCGCGCTCGACGACGGCGAACGGCCCGTGCTGGCGCTGGTGGAGCATTTGCGCGGCGAGCGGCCGCTGGACAAGCTGGTGCGGACGTTCGTCCGCCGGCGGGGGCAGGTCCAGTTCATCGATGCGGGCGAGCCGGACATCCCGTTCGCGGAGACGGGCGCGCCGACCTGGGAGGGCCTTCCGCTGGGCCGGTATCTCTCGGTGCTGGACCTGCTGAATCCGATGCACCGGCTGTGGTCGGACGGCCGCTGGAACAAACTGGCGGTCGCGCACGGCTGCTACTGGCGCAAATGCAGCTTCTGCGATTTGAAGCTCGATTACATCGCCCGCTACGAAGCGTTGCCGGCGCAGGTGCTCGTGGACCGCATCGAAGCGGCCATCGCCGAAACCGGCCAGACCGGCTTCCACTTCACGGACGAGGCCGCGCCGCCGGCGGCCCTGAAGGCGCTGGCGGCGGAACTGAAGCGGCGCAAACTCTCCATTTCCTGGTGGGGCAATATCCGCTTTGAAAAGGCCTTTACGCCGGACCTCTGCCGGGAATTGGCGGAGAGCGGTTGCATCGCGGTCTCGGGCGGCCTGGAAGCGGCATCGGACCGGCTGCTTGCGCTGATGAACAAAGGCGTCACGGTGGCGCAAGCCGCGCGGGCGGCCAAGGCGTTCGCCGACGCGGGCATTCTCGTGCATGCCTACCTGATGTACGGTTTCCCGAGCCAAACCGTTCCGGAGACGGTGGACGCATTGGAAACGGTGCGGCAACTTTTTGAAGAAGGCTGCCTGCACTCGGGCTATTTCCACCGGTTCGCGTGCACGGTGCATTCGCCGGTGGGCCGGCATCCGGAAAAATTCGGAGTGCAATTGCTGCCGCTGCCGCCGGCGCCGTTCGCGCAGAACGACGTGGGGATCGTCGATCCGGCGAGCGGGGATCTGGAGATGCTGGGGCGGGGCTTGCGCAAGGCGCTCTACAACTTCATGCACGGCGTGGGGCTGGACGCCGACGTGCGCGGCTGGTTCGACGCCCCCGTGCCGCGCCCGACGGTGAAGCGCGATTTCGTCGCGCGGGCGCTTGGTCTCTGGCGGCGGGCCGCCGACACGAAGGTGGCAAACCGTTGATTTTCCTAACAACGGCATGTCTTCATTCAGAGTTGACATGTATTTAACGATCCATAATGTTACTCTCCGTGATTGAGAGAAAAGCAACTTGTGACATGATCGGCGGGAAGCCCCCCCCCCCGAAAACATAAGCGAATAATTCACTGGGCTTGGATTTGGTTGGCGGCGTGGTCGATTGTAATGGCCACGCCTTTTTCACGGGGGCGTGCGGACGAGTATCCCGTTGCGGACATCCAGGTGTCGTTTTCTCCGCGGGGAGATTCTCTGGGACAGTTGGTTTCGTCCATTCGGAGCGCCCGTAGCCGGATCGATGCGGCGGTGTTTCTATTGGGCCACGAAGTACTGCTTTCCGAGCTTTGCGAAGCGTCGATGCGCAGGAAGGTCCGCGTGCGCGTTCTGACGGATGCCACCATGGACACCCCGGCCCAACGGCCGGTCTTGGAGCGTTTGGCCCGCGCCGGGATCGAAGTGCGCGTGATGCAGCCGCCCGTAAAGGACGCCCGCATGCACATGAAGAATCTCGTGATCGACGAGACCGTTGTCATCACCGGAGCGGCCAACTGGACCCGCCAGGCGTTCGAAGCCAATCTGGAAGATACGGTGCAGGTCCGTTCGCCGGATATGGCCCGAGCCTATTTGCGCAAGTACGACGAGATAGCGGCCAACTGCGAATGGGTGCAACCCCCGTCCGAAGCGGAAAACCCGATGCCGCGGCTGGCGGCCGGCGAACCCGTCCGCGCTGCGTCCGGAACCGGCGGCGTTCTCATGGCGCCCCGGGTCCAGCGCTTCGGCGATTGCGCGCGGGTCCATTCCTTCTTCATGCCGTCCGAAGACGGGCTGCAACTGTTGAGGGAGCAGATCGCGGGAGCGAAACAGCGATTGGACGTCGGCATGTTCTTGTTGACGGATCAAAGCATGGTGGATGCATTGGCGGAGAAAGCCGGGACTTGTCCGGTCCGGGTGCTGGCGGACCACGGCATGACGGAAGCGGCCGCGAGCGTTTTCCTCAAGCAACTCGTTGAGGCCGGATGCGAAGTCCGCATTTTCGGTTCGGATCGCGCGAATTTGCACCTCAAAACGCTGGTGGTGGACGACCGTTATGTATGGACGGGATCGGCCAACTGGAGTTCCGGTGCTTTGCATCGGAACGTCGAGGACATGCTTTGCTTCGACTCGCCCTCCATGGCGATCCACTATCGACGATATTTGGACGCGGCCGCGCCGCACTGCGCTCCGTGGAAGCCGGTGGCCGGGGTGGCGGAAACGAACGAGGAAATGACGACCGCCTTGCCGTTGCCGCCGACGGAGCCGCGAACGGACTATGCGCCGGTGGGACGCCGGAGCTTGGGCGCGCTGGAAACAACGGCGCAAGTGAAATATCTGAAGGACGAGGAGTTTCTGCCCGTTCTGTTGCGCGTGATCCAGACGGCAAAGCAAAGCCTGATTGGGACCGTCTACGTGTTTTCCGAACAGAAAAGCGCCGCACCCTGCCAGGAACAAGTGGTTCAAGCCCTGATCCAGGCGGCGAAACGCGGGGTTTACGTATATCTGGTCCTGCACACGCCGGATGAAACCACGGACCGACTGAATCAAGACCACTCCAACTGGGCGGAAAGATTGCGTCGGGCGGGATTAGACGTTCGCTTGTCCCATCCCTCCATCCCCATGCACGCCAAGCTGTTAGTGGCGGACCAGTCCAAAATCCTGCTGGGTTCCCATAACTGGTCGGAAGGGAGCCTCTCTGGAAAACGCGTTTATGAAAGCAGCGTGCTGGTGGTGCTGGACAAGCCGGACGTGCGCATGGCGGAGATCGTGCTGGATATGCCGATTCTGAGCGATATGCGCAGTCGGGAGCTGTGGGAAGCCGAACGCGACCGGATTCGGGTGTTGAGCCGGACCAAGTTGGACCAGCGCGAAGACCTTTTGCAAGAATGGGGAGTCGAGCCGTGAAGGCTACGATGATCGCCTTGATTGCGGGCATGACGGTATCCATTCCGCAGGTCGCCCATGCGCAGGCCCCGAAGGATCGGATTCTGTTGCGCCATGAACGGGAGTGGTTGAAGGGGAGCATGGTCGCCGAAACCCGGCAGGGCTACCAATTCATCGATGAAACGGGGGCTATGCGGATGGTTCCCAAGGAACAGGTTGCCATGGTGGATTGGGCCAACCCCGCCAAAGGCGTCGCTTTTGCTGAGCTGGACAAGATGCGCGCATGGGCCGGCCTGAAGGAGTCCACGACGGTCGTGTTTCTGCCCACCCCCGCCTTCGGAAAGGACCTCGTGGCGGGCGTGGCCAAGGCGAAAAAGTCGATCCATGTGTTGGCTTTCAACGCGCAGGGCGACACCGCCTCGAAAATGACCGGGGAGTTTTTCAACGTCCTGCGCGCCAAAGCGGCGGAAGGCGTCGAGGTCGTGCTGATCCTGGAATTCGGGTCGGGGACGAATCCGCGGGCGAAGAACCTCGTGAAGAATTTCGGCGAGAAATTGGCCCTTTCCGACATCCAGGTGCTTTACATGCAGGAGTACAAGGTTCAGCACAAGAAAGTCGTGCTGGTGGACGACGAGACCGTTTGGCTGGGCAGCGCCAATTTGACGCTCAACGCCATGGTCTACAACGAAGAAATGAGTCTGCGAACCAGCGACAAGGAAACGGTCCGGCGAGCCGCCGCCGATTTCGATGGATTGAGAAAAAAAGCCACGCGCGACGCGCAGTAGGCGGGACGGGATCATGGAGGTTAGCCGATGAACAGGGCAGTTGCGGTAGGGAGTTTGTTGTTTGCGGTCACGCTAGTGGGGTGGCTTTGTCAGGGGGGCCATGGCGAGTGGCCGCAGGAGCCGCCGGTGGCTGCCGACGATTGCGGCGTTGCGCAACCCGAAAAGGAAGATCCTTCGCCCGGGGACAGCACCGAATGCTGGGAATACAAGAACTCCGACGGTTGGGTAAGGCTGTTCGACTGCGTCGAGGAGCTTTCTTGTCCGACGGTGGAAAACGAGCCGGTTCCGGGTGAAGGTTGCGCCTGTCTCAAGATCGGCGACAGCGATTCGTTCAGCTTTACCATGCCGACTTGGACCATCAAGGCGGGGAAGAAGACGAAGGGGCCCGACAATCCCAATTGCGGCGACACCGTCGAGACGCCTATCGAGCCCGAAGGCTCGGATTCATGGGTGGTTACTGGCGGCGGGTCCGCGGCGAGCGCTTCGCCGCTCAGCGGCTCCGGGGATGCCGCGTTTACCGTCACCGGGCTGGACGAAGGAAGCACCAGCTTCGCCGTGACTTGGAAATATACCTTGTCCATGGAGGAGGACTGCCCGAAAGAATTCACCGTGCCCGGGCCAGTGGTGACCGTGGACGTGTATAAGCCATATATTGTTCCGCCTACGCCAAGAAACCCTCCACCACCCGAATATGTATTTCCACCACTGTTAGCGCCAGACGGAAGCGCAGATGCCGGCCAAATTCAATATTCTATTTCACATAATCTTCATTGTGCTAAAATATGTAGCCCTCCTGATTGCGAAAAGTACAGAATTGAAGGTAAATTTCACATTGAGATTACCGCAATAAAGATAGTAAAATGCTACACGGTCAAAGCTGATGGTTGTCCGCACGTGAAGGGCACATGCGTCAGCCGTTCTTCTTATAATATGGATCTTACACATCAGCACGAGCTAAAGCATGCTGAGTTGTGGTATGACTTTATCGATGAGTGGAACCGGGAGGTATCGGCACTCGGTGAGTTTAAAAGCTGCGATGACGCTCAAGCTGCGCTTAACATAATGATGAATAATTTTGTTAAAGCTAAGGTGGACATGAAGAAACGTCAAAGCAGTCATTGTCCTGATTTCGACGGTGAAGTGCAATATGGGGCCACGCAATGCGGGAACGAGCAAGTGTCAAAAATTATTATTTGTCCGCCATAATAAAGGAGAGTGCCGAATGAAATCTTCTAAATATGCAGAACTGCTTGTTGTAACCATGGCGATTACGGTGATTGGCGGCATGTGGGCCGGGCATGTTGAGGCGGCCGATATTGGTAATTTCAGTGTGATTGCAAAAATCCAAGATGTATCGATAGATGAAACGCGTCCAATTATGTACAAGGAGACTCCTAAGTACAAAGCGTATGGTCATCTTGCAAAAGCAAATTACCTGGAAATGTTATCGCCGCGGCATGATGAAGTGGATGCGCCGCTCCTCGTGCAGGCGTATCTGGAAATGGGGAGCGAGCGGCATTATATGATGGCTCTAGATAAGCTGAAGAACGCAGGAACAAATGCCGTTGTCGTAGAATGTAAGTTATCAAATGAGGGTCGATATCTTATCATTGATGAGATATATGAGATAGAGGAATGGATGAAGCAAAGGGCGTCATATTACAATCGCGAGGAAGAACCCTCCGTTGAGACAATCCCATATCTAGACAATGAAACCATGCTGGTATTCCAACAGATTAACGAATTGAACGAAAATGTTCGATCAGGAAAAATATCAAGAGAAGAATACGACGCGCAAATTATGCCCTTGCGGAAGAAAATCGAGCATTTACCCGTGGAGGTCGTGCATTAGCGCGCCGAGGGGATGAGGGGTGCCGCCATGCGAATCAGTGTTATATCGGCCGTGCTGGTGTGTCTGGTTTCTCCGGCAGGCCGGGCGGATCCGGTGGCGCGGCCGGCGGATTCGTGGGAGCAATACGATCTGATCGCAAAAGTCGTGGTGCGGAGCATCGACGAGACGCGGGAAATCCTAACGTACGAATCGACGGAGGCCCGGACGTTCGCCCATCCGGCGGAAGTGGAGGTCGTCGAGCCGCTGCGCATGCCGGCGGCGCCCGAGCCCTGGACTCTTCTCGTGCCGAGGTATTCCATTTACCGGGGCCTGCGGATGGAGTCCCACAATTGGACCAGCGGGTTGTATTCCACCACGAACGTGCTGGCCTTGGCGTGTCGATATACCCGCGACTCCAAGGGGCTGGTTGTCAAATGGATTTTGCCGGAAGAAACCTGGGAAACGTATCGCCAGCAGAAGGAAACCGGCGTGGTGGGGCGTCCGCTGTCGGCGCAGGAGGAAGAAGAAAAGCTGTTGCTCGATGCGGCTCAGAAGAGAAGAGAACTGCGGGATAAAATGCAAGAAGGCTTGATAAGCCGAGAAGAGTACAACCGGCTATCTGCACCCTACACAGAAATCCTGGAAAGCCAATTTGGCAAGCCCTATGGGGGGCTATAAGGTGCGCTTGCAATAGGCAACTGTCGAGAGCGTCGCGGCGTTAACATGGCGGCAAGGATATTTTCATTTGTGGCGCTGGCGGCGCGTTTGCTCGCGCCGGAAAGTCGGGCCGACCCGGTGGCGCGGCCAGCGGCTTCGTGGGAGCAATACGACCTAATCGCGAAGGTTGT
>DAOTNL010000017.1:0-22050 GCA_035450765.1 Kiritimatiellia bacterium
CCGCGCGCCTGCAGGAGGGCAAGGAGCTCCTTGCCCGTGGTCATCAGTTCCTTGGCGAGGTCGCAGATTCTCATGGTTACTCCGTCGCCTTTCCGTTTTCGCGCTCGAACGCGGCTTCGGCCGCGGCGCGCACCTGCTGGGCGACGTCGGCGTCGAAGCCTTCCACGTCGACCAGATCCGTGATTTCCGCCGCGAGGATGCCCTCGAGCGTGAGGAAGCCGGCCGCGACGAGCTTTTCGGCGTGCTCGCGGCCGATGCCTTCCACGGCAGCCAGTTGATCCGTGGCGCGCGCGATCTTTTCCTCGAAGGTGATGTCGCCTTCGTCCTTCTGGATGTCCACCTTCCAGCCCGTCAGCTTGGCGGTCAGCCGGGCGTTCTGGCCCTTCTTGCCGATCGCCAGCGAAAGCTGGTCGGCCTCGACGATGACCTTGACGGTGTTGTCGAGCTCCTCGACCTCGAGGCGCAGCAGCTTGGCCGGCGCCAGCGAGTTGGTCACGAACGTCTTGATGTCCGTGCTCCACTTGACGATGTCCACCTTTTCGCCCGACAGCTCGCGCACGATGTTCTTCACGCGCTGGCCGCGCAGGCCGACGCACGCGCCGACCGGATCGACCTTCTCGTCGTTGGAATGGACGGCGATCTTGGTGCGGAAGCCGGCCTCGCGGGCGATGCCCTTGATCTCGACCGTGCCGTCCGCGATCTCGGAGACTTCCAGCTCGAAGAGCTTCTTGATGAAGTCGGGATTGGCGCGCGAGAGGGTCAGCTGCGTGCCCTGGGCCTGGGCGTCGAGGTTCAGCAGCAGGAAGCGGATGCGGTCGCCGATCTGGTATTCCTCGCTCGGCACGCGTTCCTTGCCGGGCATGACGCCCTCGGCGTCGCCGAGATCGACGAACACGTCGCTGCGGTCGAACCGCCGGACGGTGCCGGTCACGATGTCGCCCACGTGGTCCTTGTAGATGCCGTAGACCTTGTCCTTTTCGGCCATGCGCAGTTTCTGGATGATGGCCTGCTTGGCCGTCTGGGCCGCGATGCGCCCGAAGTTGCGCGGGGTGACTTCGATTTCGATCAGGTCGCCGAGCTTCAGATTCTTGCCCGGAAACTTGGCCTGGGCGTCGTCGAGGGACATTTCCTCGTCGCGGTTGCGGACGAAATCCACGATCTGGATGCTCGCGAACGCCTTGATTTCCAACGTCTTGCGATCGATCGCGACGCGCAGGTCCCGCACCCGGCCGATGCTTTTGCGTCCGGCCACCTGCAAGGCGGACTCGACCAGTTGGGCGAGCGTTTCGCGGTCCAGCTTGCGTTCCCGCTCCATGTATTCAAATACGGCCAGCAATTCGTTGTTCATATTTCAAACCTCCTCCCCATGCGGGGGAAAAGCGCGACCATCCGCCAACTCCCGATATGCAAAAGAGTGGGGGAAACCCACTCTCACAGAACAGCCAGAGTTGTATCGACGCGGGGAAAACTAGACGATCCGCCCCTATCCGTCAATCTGCAAATATGGGCAAATTGATTTTCAGCCCGGTTTGCGGTCCGCCCGCCCGGCCCTTCGCGGACCGGAGCCCGCTCCGCGCAATTCATATGATCATTAATTAAACATCATATGTAATCAGATTTAACAATAGTTGTTACTGATTGTAATACATATAGATATAATATATTTCGGAACATACTATCATTAATTAATGATCATACAAATCGGTCCATTGAGGATGGCGCCAATCGGCCGGGACGGATGCCTTTTCAAAACGGATCGAACAGGCTGTTGTCGTCCGGTCCGAACCAGCCCAGCTTCTGGGCGCTTCCCCGCGCGCCCGTCCGGTCCAGGGTTTCGGCGGTCACGTGGCCGTCCGCCCAGGCCACGTTGGCCTTGCCCCGGTGGCGGAAATGGATGGTCGGCCACGGCGCGCCCCCGCCGGCGAACCGCGGCGGCTCGGCGAACGAATACTCGATGAGCTTGGCCTTCGCGCCGTTGCCCTGCACGTAGGCCGCATCGGCGAACATCACCGTCTGCGCCGGCCGGGCCAGCGCGCCGGGCCGCATGCCGACCGCCTGCCCGCCGCCCGGCAGGCACAGCTCCGAGCCGACCCCCAGCGCGTTGTAGCCGTAGCCGCCGCACGACGCCTCGAACCCGGCCGCGTCGGGGCGGAATCCCGGGCAGCGGCGCACCCAGGCGCTGGCGCCGCCGCCGCCGAGGTACGGCGCCAGCGGCCCTTTGGCGCCGTCGAACGCCCCGCCGGAACGAACCCCGTGCCAGCGGATCGAGTTGGCGCCCTCGATGTCTTCCGCCGCCGCCACGTAGCGCCCGTGGTCCGCCGCGTAGGCCAGGTTCGCCGCCGCCAGCTGCCGCAGGTTCGAGCGGCAAGCCGCCGCATCCGCCGCCGCCTTCGCCGCCGGCAGCGCCGGGATCAACATCGCCGCCAGCAGTGCCACCGCCGCCACCGCCACCAGCAGTTCGATCAGCGTAAACGCGGCGCACCGGGATTTTTTACGTAGTACGTAAAAATTCCCCAAAGTTTTTACGTTCCACGTAAAACCGGCCCCAAAGTTTTTACGTTCCACGTAAAAACCGCCGAAACTTTTTACGTAGTACGTAAAAAACGGGATGGCCGTTCGGCCCGTCATTTTTTCACCAGCTTCCAGCGGAAGAAGCCGGGCGCGCCCTGCGCGGGCACGTCGTTCGTGCGCCAGGCGGGCGGGGCCAGCGTGGGGGTGTATTCGAGGACGGTGGCGTAGTCCGGCAGTTCGGGGGCCGCGCCGGACGGATCGACGGAGATGTCGAGGTTGGCGTTCAGCACGCCGACGGCGTCGAGGTCGAAATCGCCGGGGCCCCACCAGGGCACCGGGTCGTAGACGGGGTTGCCGTAGGAATCGGGCGTGGCGCCGTCGCCGCGGATGTCGACCAGGCGCACGTGGGTGACGCGGCGGACGTCGAGCCCGGGCGTGCCCGCCAGCAACTTCAGGTCGAAAGGCGTGCCGACGCCCTGGACGTGCCGGCCGGCGAAGCCGCCGTAGGCCGTCGGATCGGTGAAATCCTCGATGGGTTCCGTCGCGAGGCAGTGGCCGGGGAAGCGGAAAAAGTTGGTGCCGTCGGAGGACACTTCGCACCAGGCGAGTTCGAGGAAGGCGTCGGCGAAGGCGTTCTCGAACACGGCGAAATCGGGGCCGGGCCCGTCGGCGATGGGGCGGGGAAATCCCAGCGTGATCGAACCTTGGTCGCCGAGCGACGCGACGGCCAGCGAGCCCAGGCCGCTGCCGCTCGGGACGGCGGGGCCGAGGGCGTTGGTGGCGTTCAGGAACTGGTTGCTCAGGACGGGCCCGGGGGAATAATCGAAGACCCGGTCGGCCCAGCAGAGGATCGCGGGATTCGTGGCGGCGACGCCGTCGGCGCCGGCGGAATAGGCGTAGGTGAAGTCGGCCAGCGCGAAATACGTCGGGGTGTTGGCCCACGCCCCGCTCATGTCGGTGGTTTCGAGGGTCCCGACCAGCGCGACGACGGTCGGCGGCATCCACGAGAGATCGAGCCGGGACCAGTTGGTCTGGATGAAGGTGTTGGTGCCGCGGAAATCGGCGAGATAGTGGTTGGTGGCGGCGACGGCTTTGCCGTCGAGGTCGTAGGCGGTCAGGGTCAGGACGAAATAGTCGTTGCTGCCGAAGGGCCGGGCATAGCCGAAGGCGTCGCCGTCGCGGATCGTGAGGGCGGCGTAGGTCGTGTTGTTGAGGAGAACCGATTGCGGCGCGACGGGCAGATCGAACGCGATTTCGGGCGCAACGCCGTGGTAGTCGTCCTGGTAGCCGACGGCGTAGGCGCGCGGGAAGCCCTGCGCCGCGGCGTATTGGTTCGTGTACCAGTTGAGCACGACGTTGCTGACGGCCGAAAACGCGAAGCCCGCCCACGAATATCCGTAATCGACGTTCCGGAACGTGGCGGCGTTGGTGGAAAACGAGGCGTTGTTCGCGTGTTGGCCCGGCAGCAGGCCCAGCCCTTCGAAAGAAACGGTCGTTTGCGCCGCGGAGGCGGCGAGGACCAGGAACGGAACGAGCAGGAACCAGTAGCTGCGCCGCATGGCGGCATCCTTTCTGCCCCAAGCTGCGAGGGCATCCAGTTGATCTTGCACCGGCTTCCCGTCTTCTGGCTCGCGGCCTTCTACTCTTCCGCCTTCTCCCGCCCGCAAGGGGGCGGAATGGCTGCTTGGAATTTCGGGACCGTTTACAGCGGCGCGACCGCGCGGGAATTGCACCCGCTTCCGTAGTCGCCGGAGGCGCCGCCACCGTCGGCGACGCGGAAATCACCTTAACACCCCCCCGCGGCGGAGGGCAAGCGAAGGAAAAGCGAAAGTGGTAGCCTGGCCCGGGGCTGTTTTCCGGCGGCGGGATTGACATCCGCCCCCCCAAGGGGTCAAATCGGCGCCATCGCAAAACGATCGGAAACGGCATGGCGCGGGTCAAATTGGATTTCAACGGCGTGGACTTCGTCTTCCGCACGGAACTGGACGTGCGGATCACGGACATCAACTACGGGCAGCACGTCGGCAACGACGCGCTGCTGGGCCTGCTGCACGAGGCGCGCCTGCGCTTCTTGGGGCATTTCGGGTTCTCCGAGCAGGATATCGGGGGTGTCGGCCTGCTGATGGGCGACGCCGTCGTCCAGTACAAGGCCGTCGCCTTCCGCGGCGACCGCCTCGTCGTTGAAATGGGTTTCCAGGACGTCGAGCGTCGCACCTTCGATCTGGTCTACCGCGCGACGCGCGCCGGCGACGGCGCGACCATCGCGCTGGCCAAGACCGGCATGGTGGCCTTCGACTACGCCAACAACCGCCTGGCCGAACTGCCGGCGGTTTTCCGGGAAAAGACGGGAGCGCCGCCGGCATGAAATTCGCCTTGGTCCAGATGAATGCGACGGTGGGGGCGCTGCGGGACAACGCCGCCAAAATCGTGCGCTTCGCGCAGGAAGCCGCCGCCGCGGGCGCGGACGTTGCCGTGTTCCCCGAACTGGCCCTGTGCGGCTATCCGCCGGATGACCTCGTCCTGCGGCCGCGCTTCATGGACGCGGTCGCGGCGGAGGCCGATAAACTCGCCGCCGCGCTGCCGCCGACCCTCCTGGCGCTCGTCGGCGCGCCGGTGCGGGAGAACGGCCAGCTCTGCAACGCCGCGCTGCTGTTCCACGGCGGAAAACGCGTCGCCACCGCCCGGAAAATGCTTTTGCCCAACTACGGCGTGTTCGACGAACGGCGCATTTTCGCGCCGGGCGCCGCGCCGCTGGTCTTCGAATTCAAGGGCGCGCGCCTCGCCGTGCACGTCTGCGAGGATTCCTGGTGGCCGGAGCGCGAGTCGTTCCGCGGGCTGAAGGGGAATTGCGACGTGCTGGTGAATCTGTCCGCCTCGCCCTATTGCCGCGGGCGCGAAAACGACCGCGAGGAAATGGCGCGGCAGGCCACCGCCGCGCTCGGCGTGCCGATGCTCTACACCAATATTTTCGGCGGCCAGGACGAACTGGTGTTCGACGGCGGCGGCTTGGCCGTCGCCGCCGGCGGCACCGTCGCCGCGCGCTCGGAACTCTTCCGCGAGGGGATCCTGCTGATCGATCTCGAACCAGCGGGTGGCCGCTGGGCGCCGGTCCCGGGCCGGCTGGCGGAAATGCCCGATGCCGTCGAGGAAGTGTACGAAGCGCTCCAAATCGGCCTGCGCGACTACGTCGACAAGAACGGTTTCCCGGGTGTCCTCGTGGCGCTTTCCGGCGGCATCGATTCCGCGCTCGTCGCGACGATCGCCGTGGACGCGCTGGGGAAAGACCGCGTCTTCGGCGTCACGCTGCCGTCCGTCGTCACCTCGAACGAGACCTATTCCGACGCGCTGGACCTGGCGCGGCGGCTGGGCATTCCGTGCCTGAAGATCCCGATTGCGCCGGCGGTGGACGCGTTGTCCGGGATGCTGGCGCCGGCCTGCGCGGAGGTGGACTGGGCAAAACCTTTGCCGGGCACGCTGATGGAGGAAAACCTCCAGGCGCGCATCCGCGGCGTGCTCGTCATGGCGCTCTCCAACCGCTTCGGCCACATGGTCGTCACCACCGGCAACAAGAGCGAGATGGCCACCGGCTACGCCACGCTCTACGGCGACATGGCCGGCGGCTTCGCGCTCATCAAGGACGTGCCCAAGACTCTCGTGTTCGAACTGGCCCGCTGGCGCAACCGGCGCGGCGAAGTCATTCCGCCCACGACGATTTCCCGCCCGCCCTCGGCCGAACTCAAGCCGGGCCAGTTGGATTCCGATTCCCTGCCGCCCTACGACGTGCTCGATCCGATCCTGGAACTCTACGTCGAACGGCAGGCGGGCATCGCGGACATCCTGGCCGCGGGCTTCGACGAAGCCACGGTGCGCCGCGTCGCGCGCCTGGTGGACCGCAGCGAATACAAGCGCCGGCAGGGCGCCCCCGGCGTCAAGATCACGCCCAAGGCCTTCGGCCGCGACCGCCGCATGCCCATCACCAACGGCTTCCGCGAATAAATCCGGGCAGACTCCCGGGTTTGATTCACAGCGGCGCGTGGTGCCGGTCCCAGACGGTGAGGCCGGGGCGGGGGCGGGCGGCGGCGCCGGGGCGCAGGGAAGCCGCGTAGCCGACGGCGACGGTGACGAAGAGGGCGAGGGGGAAGTGCCACGCGAAGTGCAGCGCCGTGAACGACTGCACGACCTGCGTCGTGGCGATCGCCGCAAGCGCGCCGGCGGCCCAGCCGGGGAAATCGGCGCGCCGGGTCAGCATCCCCAGCAGGAAGAGGCCGAGGATCGGGGCGTTGAAGAGGCTGACGACGTGGGTGTAGGCCTCGATCAGGTGCTCGAAGCGGGAAACGTAGAACGCGAGCGCGGTGGCGAAGGCGCCGAGGGCGAAGGTGAGCGTGCGGGCCAGGCGCAGGTCGTGCGCTTCGCTGGCCGGGGCCTTGCGCGCGGGGCGCAGGAAGTCGTGGATGATCACCGTCGCGGCGCAACTGATGCCGGAATCGAGGCTGGACATGGCCGCGGCGAACAGCGCGGCGATCAGCAGGCCCGACACGCCGTTGGGCAAGGCGTGCAGAATGAACGTCGGCAGCAGGCGGTCGCTGGCGAGCCCTGCGGGAAACAAGTTTGGATCGGCGGCCTGGCAGGCGAAGAGGCCGAGGCCGATGAACAGCAGCGCGCCGATGACGACGAAATCCACGCCGGCGTTGAAGAACAGCGCGCGGGTCACGCCGCGCGCCGTGGGGATGGCCATCATGCGCTGCACGGTGAGCTGGTCGGTGCCGTAGTCCTGCATGAGCTGGAAGAAGTAGCCGAGGCCGACGACCCACCCGCTCATCGCGGTGAGCGAGAGGCTCCAGTCGGCGACGTGCAGGTGGCCCTGCGCGCGGGCGAAATCGAGGATGCCCGCGGCGCCGCCGGGCGCGCGCTGGATCAAGGCGAAGATCAGCCACGCGATCCCGCCGAGCATGAGGACGAACTGGACGACGTCGGTCCAGACGTCGGCGGCGAGACCGCCGAGGACGGTGTAGGCCGTGGCGAGGCCGCCCATGGCCAGGATGCAGCCCCAGAGCGGAATGCCGGAAACGACGGAAAGCGCCAGCGACGGCGCGTAGATCACGAGCCCCAGCCACCCGAGCCGCGCCAAAATGAACAGGCCGGCGACGGCCTGGCGCGCGCGCGGGCCGAAGCGGTGCGCCACGTATTCGTAGGACGTCGTCACGCGCAGGCGGTGGTAGAACGGGTAGAAGAGCGTCACCAGCACGGGCGCGACGAGCACGCTGGCGAAGCTGACGACGATGAAGGCGACGTTCTCGCGGTAGGCCGTGCCGGGCAGCGCCATGAAGGTGACGGCGCTGGTGAGCGAGGCGTACATGCTCATGCCGACGACGAGCCAGGGCATCTTGCGGCCGCCGAGGAAGTAGTCCTCCGTGGTCTTTTGCCGGCGGGCGAAGAGGAGGCCGACGGCGAGCATGGCGAGGAGGTAGCCGCCGAGGACGGCATAGTTCAGCGGGCTGAAATGAGCGGGTTCCATGGCGCTTTCTTATCATGGTTATGGACGAGTTGCCAGCGTCGGAAGGGGCAGATTGAATTTCCGGCCGCGCGGATTTATCCTGCGCGGCATGAAAACGAATCCGGCATGGCTTTGGGACGAGACGGTGGCGATCAACAGGGATTTCGGCGACCGGGCCGTGGTGGCGGCGTACGACGAACGGCACCGGAAATTCCGGGACGTCGATGGCGAAAACGCGGCGATCCTGGCGCGGCTGGATCTGAAGCCGGACGCGGTGGTCGGGGATTTCGGCTGCGGGACGGGCGCCTTCGCGCGCCTGGCCGCGCGGCGCTGCCGGACGGTCTATGCCGTCGACGTGTCGGCGGCGATGCTGGATTTCGTGCAATGGAAAGCCCAGGAAGAAGGCTTGGCGAACGTCGTCTGCCGCCAAGGTGGATTCTTGACGTACCAACACGACGGCCCGCCGCTGGACGCGATCCATTCGAGTCTGGCGCTGCACCATCTGCCGGATTTCTGGAAGCAAAAGGCGCTGGACCGGCTGGCCGGATGGCTCAAGCCGGGCGGCAAGTTCCACCTGATGGACGTCGTGTTCGGGACGGAAAACGTCGATGCGAACATCGAGGCCTGGATCGCGCACACGGCGGCCCAGGGCGGGGCGGAGGTCGGCGACAGCATCCGCGCGCACGTGGGCAAGGAGTTCTCCACCTACGACTGGATCATGACCGGCCTGCTGGAACGCGCCGGGTTCCGCATCGATGCCGCGGAAGCCAAGAGCGGCGTCCTGGCGAACTACTGGTGCACGAAGGCGTGACGGCGGGTTTTGCCTTGTCCGCGGGGGCGGGGGGCTTTAGCGTACGGGGCGTGGACAGGCTGAAGGTCATCTTGATGGGTTCGGGCGCGCTGGCGTGTCCGCTGCTGGAGGGCATCCTCGCGGCGGGACGCGACGATCTCGTGGCCGTCGTGACGCAACCCGACCGCGCGGGCGGGCGGGGCTTGCAATGCCAGTCGTGCGTCGTGAAAACCTTGGCCCAGAGCCGCAACTTGCCCGTTTTCACCCCGGAAAACGCCAGCGACGAGACGTTCGTGGCGCAACTGGCGGCGCTGAAGCCGGACGTGGCGGTGGTGGCCTGCTACGGGCAATTCCTCAAGAAGAACCTGCTGGCGGTGCCGCGGATCGGAACGATCAACGTGCATCCGTCGCTGCTGCCGAAGTACCGCGGCGCGAGTCCGCTGCAATGGACGCTGGCCAACGGCGAAACCGAAACCGGGGTGACGGTGCTGCACGTGACGCCGAAGATGGACGCGGGCGACGTTTTGGCGCAGGAGAAATATCCGATCGCGCCGGACGACGACTATTGCTCGCTGGAGCCGAAGCTGGCGGCGAAGGGGGCGGAGCTGCTGGTGCGGGTGCTGGACGATTTCCGCGCGGGCCGGACGCAAGGCACGCCGCAGGACGACGCGCAGGCGACGTTTGCGCGCAAGCTGGCGAAGGAAGACGGGATCGTGGACTGGAGCCGGCCGGCGGAAGCGATCCGCAACCAGCTGCGAGGCTTCGCGCCGTGGCCGGGTGCGTACACGTTTTTGCCGGGCGGCATTCTGCTGAAACTGCACGCGGTGCGGGTGGAGCCGGGAACGGCGGGAGCGGTGCCGGGGACGGTGCTGGAAGCGGGCGGGGAGGGGCCGCTGGTGGCGACGGGCAACGGCGCGCTGCGGCTGCTGCAGGTGCAACCGGCCGGCAAGAAATCCATGTCCGGCGCGGCGTTCCTCTGCGGCCACAAGCTCGCGGGCGGCGCGCGGTTGGGATAAGGGGCTGCGGCCGCCCAGCGACCTTGTGTCGCTGGAGGCAAACGTTGGCTCCCCTGCCGCACAAGGCGGCAGGGCCCGCCCGAACCGCGTCGGCTTTGACGGGGCGGGCGGGGGCGGCTATAGTGCTTCGACCGTTTCGCCCATGCGGGACGGCGGAAAAGAGACGACATGAATTTCGACTGGATGAAGGAAGGGATCGGCTACGCGGCGTCGCTGATCATCTTGGTTTCGCTGCTGATGACCAACGTGTTCCGGCTGCGGGTGATCAACGGGATCGGTTCGGTGCTGTTTGCGGCGTACGGCTGGTTCATCGGGTCGTGGCCGGTGTGCGTGATCAACCTGGTGATCGCGGGGATCGACGGCTGGTATCTGCTGCAGACGCTGACCAGCGGCGCGTTCTTCGATCTGGCGCCGGCGTCCAGCGTGGGGCCGGAATATCTCAAGCGCTTTTTCCTGTTTCACGAGCGCGAGCTGAAGAAATACGCGCCGGAGCTGACGCTGGAAGAGCTGCAGGACGCCTGCACCTGCCTGATTTTCCGCAATCTGCTGCCGGTGGGACTGTTTTCGTTCCGCCGCAACGGGCCCGACGCGCAGATCGTCATCGATTTCATGATTCCCGAGTACCGCGATTTCAAGGCGGGACGCTACCTGTACCGGACGAAGCGGATGTTCTTCAAGGAGCAGGGCATCAAGCGGTTCCTCGCGACGGCGCGGCATCCCTCGCAGCCGAAGTACTATCTGAAGAACGGCTTCGTCCGCGCGGCGGGTGCGCCCGACGGTTTCGTGAACGAACTGTAGGCCGGCGATGGCGGCGGAAATTCCGGTGCGGGGGGATGCGGCGCTGGTGCTGGAAGGCGGCGGCATGCGCGGCCAGTACGCCTCGGGGGCGATGGACTTCTTCCTGAAGGCCGGAATTCATTTTCCGTACGTGATCGGCGTGTCGGCGGGCATCAGCAACGCGGCGTCGTACGTGTCGGGACAGTTCGAGCGCAACCGGCGGGTCTTCACGACGTTCGCGGGCGATCCGCGCTATTTTTCGTGGCGCAACTGGTGGACGCAGGGCAATCCGTTCGGCATGGATTTCATCTACCGCGAGCTGCCGAACTATCTGCCGTTCGATTTCGCGGCGTTCGAGTCGTCGCCGACGCGGTTCCGCATCGGCGCAACGGACTGCGCGACGGGCCAGGCGGTCTATTTCGACAAAGCCGACGCGCCGATGGCGGAGGCGCTGCTGGCGAGTTCGTCGCTGCCGATGGTGGGACGGATGGCGCGGGTGAACGGGAAGCTCTATCTCGACGGGGGCATCGCCGATCCGATTCCGTTCCGGCAGGCGGCGGTGGACGGACACCCGCGGCGGGTGGTGGTGCTGACGCGCAACCAAGGCTTTCGCAAGCCGGCGCCGGGGCGCGCACTGCGTGCGGCGATTCGCCTGAAATACAGGCGTTTTCCGGCGCTGGCTGCGGCCGTGGCGCGGCAGGCGGAAACCCACAACCGCCAGCTCGACGAATTGGAAACGGAAGCGGCCGCCGGGCGGGCGTTCGTCATCCGGCCCTCGCGGCCGCTGGCGGTGGGGCGCTACAGCCAGGACCGCGCGGAACTGGAGCGGCTCTACCAAAACGGCTGGGCCGACGCGGAAGCGGTCCTGCCGCAATTGCGCGATTTCCTTTCGCCGTGAGGCCGGCTAGGATGGCGGCGTGAATTCGGTTCCGGCAGCGCCGTGGATTTCGCTGGAGGAAGTGGCCGTCCATTTCCCGATCCGGCGCGGCGTGCTGGCCCGGACGAAAGGCCACGTGCGCGCGGTGGACGGCGTGTCGCTGGAACTCGCGCGCGGGGAGACGCTGGGGCTGGCGGGGGAATCCGGTTGCGGCAAGACGACGCTGGGGCGCGTACTGGCGGGGCTGGAGCGGCCGACGGCGGGCACCGTGAAACTGGACGGCGAAATCTTGTTTTCGCCGAAGAACCGCAAGCCGCTGTCGAAAGACCGGCGCCGGCGCATCCAGATGGTCTTCCAGGATCCGCAGGCCTCGCTGAATCCGCGCCTGACGGTCGGCGAACTGCTGACGGAGGGTTTGGCCGAGCATCGGCTGCTGCGCGGCGAGTCGCGCGACGCGGCGGCGGCGCGGCTGCTGGCGGAAGTGGGCTTGGACGAATCCGCGCGGTGGAAGTATCCCTTTGAATTTTCCGGCGGCCAGCGGCAGCGGATCTGCATCGCGCGCGCGCTGGCGTTGCGGCCGGACCTCGTGATCTGCGACGAGGTGGTCAGCGCGCTGGACGTCTCCGTGCAGGCGCAGGTGATCAATCTGCTCGTCGAACTGCGGGAGAAGCACGGCTTGGCGTACGTGATGATCGGGCACGATTTGAGCGTGCTGCGGCACGTGTCGCACCGGATCGCGGTGATGTATCTGGGGCGGCTGGCGGAGGTGGGCCCGGCGGAATCGCTCGTGGGCGCGCCGAAGCATCCTTATGCGCAGGCGCTGATCGCGGCCGTGCCCGTGCCCGGCGTGAAGCGCCAGCGCAAGGCGCTGCAGGGCGAACCGCCCTCCGCGGCGAATCCGCCGCCGGGCTGTCCGTTCCATCCGCGCTGCCCGCAAGCCATGCCGATTTGCCGGACGCAAGCGCCGGCGTGTCGCGAAGTGGATGGGCACCGCGTTTGGTGCCATCTGTATTGACGCCGAACGGCGCGAAAAAATTCCGCCGCGCAAACCCGAGGAAATCCGCCCGCGCCGCGGGCAACCGCATGGGGGACAAGGGGTTTCGCGGAAGGGAAAACGGACCTGAAATCGCTTGGATTCGAGGGGGCGATGGGCTAGAAGAAACGGGTACCCTTTTCCCCGAAAGAGACGATTTTGGAACCGAAATTCACCCATCTGCACGTGCACACCGAATACAGCCTGCTCGACGGGCTGTGCGCGCTGGACCGAGGCAAGGACCACCACAGCCCGATCATGAAGCGGGCGCAGGAGCAGGGGCAGGTGGCGCTGGCGATCACCGACCACGGCAACCTGTACGGCGCGGTGCATTTCTACAAGGCGGCGCGCAAGCACGGCATCAAGCCGATCCTGGGCTGCGAAATCTACGTCACGCCGGGCGACCACCGCGAAAAAGTTCTGGTCAACGGCCGGCAGGCGAACCACCTCGTGCTGCTGGCGGAGGACAACCGCGGCTTCGCGAACCTGATGAAGCTGGTGAGCAAGGCGCACCTCGACGGCTACTACTACAAGCCGCGCATCGACCGCGCGCTGCTGGCGGAGCACCGCGAAGGCCTGATCGCGCTGTCGGCGTGCCTGAAGGGCGAAGTGGCCGAGGCGTTCCAGGACGGCCTCGACGACAAGGCGAAGAAGCTCGCCGGCGAATACGCCGAAATCATGGGGCCGGACCGCTTTTTCCTGGAAGTGCAGGACCATGGCCTGCCGGAGCAGCGGCCGGTGAACAAGAAGCTGGTCGCGCTCGCGCGCAAGCTGGGTTTGCCGCTGGTGGCGACGAACGACGTGCACTACCTCGCGCCCGAGCACGCCGAACCGCACGAAATGCTCCTGTGCCTGCAGACCCAAGCCAAGTGGAACGAGCCGGACCGGATGAAGTACGGCTCCGACCAGTTCTACCTGAAGAGCGAGGCCGAAATGCGCCGGCTCTTCGGCGACCTGCCGGAAGCGCTCGAAAACACCTGGAAAATCGCCGCGCGCTGCAACGTGGAACTGGCGCTGGACGGCCAGAAGAATCCCCACTTCCCGAACTACCAATGCCCCGGCGGACTGACCCACAAGCAGTACCTCACCCAGATCGCGGCCGACGGCGTCCGCAAGCTCTACGGCGTGGAGGACCTCGAGCATCCCAAGGACGCCCGCGAAAAGGAAATTGCGGCGCGTTTTTTCCACGAACTGGGCGTGATCGAGAAGACGGGGTTCCTGAACTACTTCCTGGTGGTGTGGGATTTCATCCACGCGGCCAAGCAGATGGGCGTGCCGGTGGGGCCGGGCCGCGGCTCGGGCGCCGGCAGCCTCGTGGCCTATGCCGTGGG
Source organism: Kiritimatiellia bacterium (assembly GCA_035450765.1). GTDB lineage: Bacteria > Verrucomicrobiota > Kiritimatiellia > CAIQIC01 > Lenti-01 > Lenti-01. Next base: position 13,830 of record DAOTNL010000017.1, read on the forward strand.
CATCACGGGGATCGACCCGTTGCGCTACGGGCTCATCTTCGAGCGCTTCCTGAACCCCGAGCGCGTGTCGCCGCCGGACTTCGACATCGATTTCTGCCAGACCCGCCGCGGCGAGGTCATCGAATACGTCCGGCAAAAATACGGCGCGGACAGCGTGGCGCAGATCGTGACCTACGGCACGCTCGGCGCCAAGACGCTCATCCGCGACATCGGCCGCGCGCTGGAGATTCCGCTGCCGGACTGCGACCGCCTCGCCAAGATGATTCCCGAAGTGCCCGGCACCACGCTGCTGAGCGCGAAGAAGGACAGCCTCGATTTCGCGACCGCCTGCAAGACCGAGCCCTTCGCGAAGGAGATCATGAAGTACGCGCCGCCGCTGGAGGACATGCCGCGGCAGACCGGCACGCACGCGGCGGGCGTCGTCATCGGCGAAAAACCCCTGATCGAGCTGATCCCGCTGACGAAGGACAAGGACGGCAACGTCATTTCGCAGTGGGAAGCGGTGCCGCTGGAGGAAGCCGGCCTGCTGAAGATGGACTTCCTGGGCCTGAAGACGCTCACCGTGGTGCGCGAGGCCTGCGACAACGTGAAGCGCACGACGGGCGTCGCGCCGGACCCCGACAACCTGCCGCTGGACGATCCGAAGACCTACGAGCTGCTGGCGCGCGGCGACACGGTGGGCGTGTTCCAGGTCGAATCCGAAGGCATGCGCGACCTGCTGCGGCAGCTCCAGATCAACAAGATCGAGGAACTCATCGCCATGATCGCGCTCTACCGGCCGGGGCCGATGGGCATGATCCCCTCGTTCATCGCGCGCAAGCACGGCCGCGAGCCGATCGAATATCCGCATCCGCTGCTGGAAGGCGTCCTGAAGGAAACCTACGGCATCATGGTCTACCAGGAGCAGGTGCAGCAGGCCGCCGGCATCCTGGCGGGCTTCAGCATGGGCCAGGGCGACATCCTGCGCCGCGCGATGGGCAAGAAAAAGCCCGAGGAAATGGCCAAGCAGCGCCAGGCCTTCACCGAAGGCTGCGTGAAGAAGAAGACCTGCACCGCGGCCAAGGCCGGCCAGATCTTCGATTCGATTTCCGAATTCGCGTCCTACGGCTTCAACAAGTCGCATTCGGCGGCCTACGGCATCGTGACGTTCCAGACCGCCTACCTGAAGGCGAACCACCCGGTCGAGTTCATGGCGGCGCTCCTGTCGTCGGAAATCGGCAACACCGACAAGCTGCCGGTGCTGGTGGCCGAGGCGCAGAAGATGGGCATCCAGGTGCTGCCGCCGGACGTCAACGAAAGCGGCCTGCGCTTCACGCCGGTGAAGGGCGCGATCCGCTACGGCCTGGCCGGCATCAAGGGCGTCGGCGCGGGCGCCGTCGAGGCGCTGGTGAAGGAACGCGAGGCCCGCGGCCCGTTCAAAGGCCTGGTGGATTTCTGCGAGCGCATGGAAAACGGCGACGTCAACCGCAAGACGATCGAGGCGCTGGCGAAGTGCGGGGCCTTCGACTTCACGGGATTGCCGCGCGGAAGGCTGTGCGCGGGCATCGAGACGGCGATGGGCTACGCGGCGTCGGTCCGCAAGGACAAGGCGGCGGGGCAGTCGTCGCTGTTCGACCTGCTCGGCGGCGACGGCGCGGCCGGCGTGGTGATGACGGACCGCGATCTGCCGGCGGCCGACGCGTGGCCGCAGAAGCAGTTGCTCGCGTTCGAAAAAGAACTGATCGGGTTCTACATTTCCGGGCATCCGCTGCTGGCGTGCGCGTGGACGCTGGAAAAGTACAACCTCTGCGACGCCGCCCGCTTCGCCGAATTGCCCGAGCGCACGCGCACGCGGATCGGCGGGCTCGTCGTGAACGCCCAGAAGCGGTTCACGAAGCCCAAGACGCCCGACGACGTGCCGCGGCCGATGCTGTCCTTCCGCCTCGACACGCTCGAAGGCTCGCTCTCCGCCGTGGCGTTCCCGGAAGCCTTCGCGCAGTTCGGGATCCATCTGCAGCCCGACGCGGCGGTGATGCTCTGCGGCTCCGTGCGCAAGGACAACGGCGGCGGCGCCAATACCCTGACCGTGGACGAGGTCTATCCGATCGACGAAGTGCCCGCGCGGTTCACGACCGGCCTGAGCCTGCACGTGAACGTGGGCACCTGGTCGGAAGAGCGGATGAACGAGCTCAAGGACGTCGTCCGCCGGCATCCGGGGCAGACCCCGTTGAACATCTGTTTGCTTTATCCCGACAACGCCAAAGTCCACCTGCGCGCGGGCAGCCACCTGACCGTGCGCGTCTCCGAAGCGCTGGTGAAGGAGTGCGAGAAGATCGTCGACGGCCTCTACGTCGCCGTCCGCAAGGAAGCGGGCCTGCGCGCCGCGCCGGAATCGCGCTGGAAACGCGGCGGGGGATAGAAAGAGAAAGGCCCCCCACGGCCTTGTGCCGTGGAAGGCAAAGTTGGCTCCCCCATGGCGCAAGGCCATGGGGCCCGCCGAACGGGCCTAATCGTCCGCCGGCGCCGGGAGGGGATGCCGCGCGATGAGGTATTCGGCGACCGGCTTGCCGCCGATCAGGTGTTCCTGGATGATGCGTTCGAGCACCTCGGGCGTGCAGCCGCGGTACCAGGTGCCTTCCGGATAGACCACGCAGATCGGCCCGCCCTGGCAGATGCGGAAGCAGTTCGCCTTCGTGCGGTAGATGCCGCCGGCCCCGGTCAGGTTCAATTCGTCCAGGCGCTTTTTCAGGTAGTCCCACGAGGCGAGCCCCTGCTCCTTGGTGCAGCAGTTGGGCTTGGTCTGGTCGCAGCACAGGAAGACGTGCCGCCGGATGGCGGGCACGCCGCGCTTTTCGGCGATGGCGCAGAGTTCGTCGCTCATGGTTTTCTCCGGAATCAACGGACGGCCGCCAGCGCGGCGTCGTAGTTCGGTTCCTGCGCGATCTCGGGCACCAGTTCGGCGTGCAGCACCTTGTTCTGCGCGTCGAGCACGACGACGGCGCGCGCCGTCAGGCCTGCCAGCGGTCCATCGACGATGCGCACGCCGTAGGCCTTGGCGAAGTCCGGCGCGCGGAACGTCGAAAGCGCCACGACGTTCTGCAGGTGGTTGCTCTCGCAGAACCGGCCCGCGGCGAAGGGCAGGTCGGCGGAAATGTTCAGCAACGCGACCCCGGGCAGTTTCGCGACGGCTTCGTTGAACTTTTTGGCCGACGTCGCGCAGACGCCGGTGTCGAGGCTCGGGGTGATGTTGAGGATCTTCTTCTTGCCCGCGAAATCCTTCAGCGAGACGTCGGACAGGTCCGTCTTGGTCAGCTTGAAGTCCGGGGCCGTCGCGCCCTCGTCGGGCAGTTCGCCGGACGTCTGGATGGGGTGGCCTTTGAACGTGATCAGCGCCATGGGGGTCCTCCGGGATTGATTTTCGCACCAATATACCCGCCCGGCGGCGAGATGCAAATCGGCGCGGTGCCTAATCGCCGGAGCCGGCGAGGGCGCGGAAGAGTTCGCGGCCGATGGCTTCCGCGAGCCGCGGGGGCACGGCGTTGCCGATCTGGAGGTTCTTGCGGATGCGCGTCCCGACGAAGCGGTAGGCGTCGGGAAAACTCTGGAGGCGCGCGCCTTCGCGCGTGGTCAGGCCGCGGTCGGCATGGGGATGGATGCAGCGGCTGCTGCTGGGGGTGCCGAAATTGCGGGTGATCGTGGGCGAAGGCCGGTCCCACCAAAGTCGGGCATAGGTATTGGCGAAGTACGACTTCGGCCGCAGGGCCTCCGGCACGTCGAGGATCGAGCCGCCGGGCGGCACGTGGGCCAGCACGGCGCGCAGGCGCTCGCCGTGCCAAGGGCCGTCGTGTTCCGTCAGCGTCTCCCCGGCGCCGGAGCGCATGTCGCGCTGGTAGTCGTTCTGCGGCTCCGCGCGGTAGCGGTCGGCGGATTCGCCGGACGCGACCGGCGGCAGGTCGGAGAGGGCGTCGGCCAGCGTCAGCGCCGGCGCGCGGCGGAACAGCTTGTCGGGCTCGCCGTGCGTGGGCGCGGGGAACCGGAAGTCCGTCTCTTCCCGGAACGCCACGACGAACGTGCGCTGCCGGGACTGCGGCACGCCGTAGTCGAGGGCATTGAGCAGATCGCAGTGCCGCGTCGCGTAGCCGAGATCGTCGAGGCCGCCCGCCAGCGCCTGGAACGCGCGCCCGCCGTACATGCGCCGGAAGCCGCTGACGTTCTCGAACAGCACCGCGCGGGGCTTCAGTTGGCCGACGATCTCGAGGAACGCATAGAACAGCTTGTTGCGCGGATCGTCCTCGTTCTTCTTGCCGACGGTGCTGAAGCCTTGGCAGGGCGGGCCGCCGGCGACCACGGCGACGCCCCGCGCCGCGGCGAGCAGCTCGGCGCGGACGGCCGGATCGAGGACGTCGCCCGCGACGACGGTCGTCTCGGGATGGTTCAGCGCGTAGGTGGCCGCGAAGACGGATTCGTATTCGTTGGCGGCCTGTACCCGGAACCCCGCCCGGGTCAGACCCAAGCCGAGGCCCCCGGCTCCGGCGAAGAGGTCGAGCACGGCGGGACGCGGATGGACGGGCGCGGACATGTCGGTTCGTTCCTATACGCCAAACCGCCGCCGGACGCCAGCCCCGAGTGGCCGCCGCCATTCGCGAAGTTTTTACGTACTACGTAATTTTTCAGCAAAGTTTTTACGTTCTACGTAAAACGGCCCGAAACTTTTTACGTTCTACGTAAAACCGGGTTCGGGGGAGCGGTCAGGGCACTTGGGGGGCGATGCGGTACCAGCGGCCGGTGGCGGGCGGCGGGTTGGTGTCCGTCCATTCGCCGATGCCGAGACCCAGGGACTGGCCGGCCCATTCGCCGACGACGATGTCGTCGCACCACTGGATGGAATAGAGCCGGCCGGTGGAGAACGGCCAGGTCAGGACCGGCGCGTTCGTCTGCCAGGTGGCGACGAAGGCCATCTGCGGATAGGAACCGTCGTCGGTGGGATCGGTGTCGGCGACGTATTCCTGCCAGGTGGGGAAGCCGTCGGGTTCGAAGTCGTCGAGGGCGGCCGCGTCGAAGTCGTTGGTCCAGCCGAACTGGGCGAGCCACCATTGGGGCACGTCGTTGGTGGCCAGCAACGCGGCGAAATTCGCCTGCACGGCCTTGGGGGCGTCCATCAGCAGATCGAGGGGGTTGTTGGTGGAGACGTCGTCGCCGGACCAGGCCGCGAAGCCGTAGTAGGCGTCGGGGAGGGCGGCGATCTGGGTGGAGACGCCGGCGGGCTGCCAGGAGTCGGCGACGGCGACCGCGCCGTGCTCGCCGGCTTCGGTATCGAGCCAGAAGTTGGTGGCCCAGAGCCAAACGAGGGCGGCGTCGTTGGTGGCGGTCATGACGAAATGAGTGTTGCCGCCGGAGGCCGGCTCGTGGCCGGCGAGGGTCCAGCCGACGCAGACGAACTGCGTGCCGCCGGCGGGCGCGGGCGCGGCGACGGAATTGGTGAGGACGGCGCCGGGCGGAACGAGGTGGCTGCCGGCCGGCGGCACGGCCTCGCCGTGGGCCGTGGCGACGGACAGCTCGAAATGGCCGGCGCCCGCGAGCAGGAGATTGGTTTGCGGCACGAGGGCGTCGCTGGCGAAAGCGAGGCTGGCTTCGTAATCGCCGGCGGCGGGCGGCGCGAAGACGACGGCGACGTTGGAAACGCCGCCGGCCGCGATCGCGGCGGGCACGCCGCTCACCTGGAAGGCCGCCGCGCCGCTGCCGTTGGTGGTCCAGCCGGAAATGGCCAGCGGAACGGGCCCGGCGTTGCGCAGGCCGAAGACGTTGGTGCGCGGCTGGCTCCAAGGAGCGGCGCCGAAGTCGGTGCCGGCGGCGACGTCCGGCGCCGCGCCGTCGGCCACTTCCGCGCCGTTGGTGCCGAGCAGGGCCAGTTGCGGCGAGGCGTTGCCGACGAGGAGCGGCAGGGAATGGCGCGTGGCGGCGGCCACGGCCGAGCCGTCCTGGACGACGAAGTCCAGCACGTGGAGGCCGTCGGCGAGGGCCGTCGTGTCGAGTTCGGCGGCGGCGGCCAGCGTGCCGCCGGTGGGCGCCACGTGGAAGAGCACGGAGGCGCGGGCGCGCAGATCGTCGGGCCAATCCTGCATGAAGGCGGAGAAGTTGAAGTTGGTGATCAGCCCGGAGTTGGTGGCGACGGGAGTCACGACGTAGTCGATCTGGATGCCGGCGCCTTCCGGGCCGGGCCGGCGGGCGAAGAGGGTGGCGTCGTTGAGGACGTTGCCGAGGCCGTTGGCGATGTAGTCGAAGCGCACGCCGTTGGTGGCCATGAGGACCGCGTTGGTGGAGATCGCGACGCGCAGGCGCTCGAAGAGGTTGGTGATCCGTTCGCCGGCGGAAGCGACCAGGACGTTGGTGACGGCCACGCCGTTGGTGAGCGTGATCGTCAGGGAAACCTCGTCCCCCGCGTTGGCGATGGTGCTGTAGACGCCGTTGGTCAGGGCCCAGAGGAAGAATTTTTTCCGCGCGGGATAGGTGGAGGGGTAGAGGTTGGTGCCGGCGAAGCCGACGCCGAGGGTCAGGGCGGAAGCCGATCCGGTCGCGGCGAACGCGGACACCGGCGCATGGTCGCCGGCGCGGTCGAAGTTCTCGTAGGCCAGTTCGAGGCGGTCGCCGAACGCGCGAGCGAGGACGATCGCATCGCCGTCGCCGTTGATCTCGCCGGCGAGCGCGGCGACGGCGTCGGCGAGCGTCTGGTTCGTCGCGACCTCGATGGAATTGGTGTGACCGGCGACGGCGACGGCCAGCACGTTGCCGGGCGTGGGCCCGACGGCGGCGAGGTTGGTCTGGAACCGGCCGTCGAGATAGAAATCGATGCGGGCCGCGGGCGCGCCGTTGGTGCGGGCGTACGCGGCGACCTGCACGGGCACGGTGCCGGTGACGATCTGGTACGGCGCGTGGGAGAGGTTGGAAACGACGGGCGGCGCCGCGAAGGGCGCGGCCAGCGGATCGCCGGCGAACAGCCCCTGGTAGGGGGCCGCGACGGCCATGGCGTAGGCTTCGCCGATGGTGAAGCCGCGGGCATACCAGAACGCCATGAGGGGATCGGGAAATTTCTCGACGTAGTTGCACGGCTCCGCGACGGTGCCGTAGGACGCGGCCGCGCCGATGTCCATCCAGTCGAGGACGGTGGATTGGAACAGGTAGTTGGTCGGCAGGCAGCCGCCCAGCGAGGTCAGGTGGTCGGCGTAGGCGCCGGCCACCCACGCGTTGTTGGTGCGGGCAAGCGCAGGGACGTTGCCGTAGCCGTCGTGGTAGCCGACGACGTTCGTTTTGCCGGAGAGGACCCACAAATAGGGCGCGATCGTGCAGGTCAGCGGCAGGCCGGGCAGGGCGGTGAAGGCGAACTGCGCGTTGGCGTAGAGCTGTTCGCGGACGCTGCGGCCCGCGCTGCCGAGCGTGTAGAGATAGACGGCGGCCGGCGGGAACGTGGACTGCGCGGCGGCGCCCCGGTCCGCCACCAGCTTGGCGGTGGGCAGGTTGGAGGCGACGAGATGGAACGCGACGAACCCGTTGGTGCCGTTCCAGCCGTCGGCCGACCGGAACGCGCGTTCGGCGCGGAAGTATGCGTTGGAGGTGTACTCGGGCAGGTTGCAGCCGATGCCGCCTTCGTTGTAGGCCGGCGCGTTCTGGTAGCCGTAAAACAACGCGGCGGGAATGCCTTCGATGTCGTTGATGCGCGTGGGGAAGTCCTGGCAGAGCACGACGAAATCGATCCGGCCTGCCAACCCTTCCGCGGCGAGATGGCTGTAGATGGGGTTGCGCAGCCAGTTGCGGAACTGGACGGGCGTCAGCGTGGTCAGGTTGGTGGCGAGGCCGACGGAGCAGATGTGGTGGTCGGGGATGCCGTGCTGCGCGGCGTAGTAGGTGCCCAGTTCGACGGAATCCGCGGAGTTGGTGTTGACGACGACCAGGGTGCGGAAGGCGGTGCCGCTGCCGAACGCCAACGATGGCGCCAAGAGGCAAAGGAACCAGAATGGTCGGAGGCCCGGCATGGTCGCTACCTTCGAAAAGCATACGCCCGCCGGGACGGGAGTCAAACCCGGCGGCGGTCAGGCGGGCGGTTTTTGGAGCGGGCGGGGCGGCAGGACGTCGCGGACGGTGACGGTGGTGCCCTTGCCGAGCTCGGAGGCGATGTGGAATTCGTCGGACACGCGCTTGGCGTTGGGCAGGCCCATGCCGGCGCCGAAGCCGAGGGATTTGACCCAGT
>DAOTNL010000018.1:0-21038 GCA_035450765.1 Kiritimatiellia bacterium
CACGCGCCCCACGGCCAAGAATCTCGAATGGGCCCTTGTCCGCATGCGGAAGGTCCTGGCCGCCTGCGCCCCGGCCGACCGCGTCGAAACCGCCCGGCGCGAAGCCCAAGCCATCACCGACGAGGACGCCGAATTCAGCCGCCGCATGGGCCAGCACGGCTTGGCCCTCCTGCGCGAAATCGCCGCGCGCAAGCCCGGACAGCCCGTCAACGTCCTCACCCACTGCAACGCCGGCTGGCTGGCGTTCGTGGACCACGGCACCGCCCTCGCCCCCGTCTACGCCGCGTTCGACGCCGGCATCCCCATCCACGTGTGGGTGGATGAAACCCGCCCGCGCAACCAAGGCGCTTCGCTCACCGCGTGGGAGCTGGGCCACCACGGCGTCCCGCACACGCTGATCCCGGACAACGCCGGCGGGCATTTGATGCAGCACGGCCTGGTGGACGTCGTGTTCGTCGGTTCCGACCGCACCACCGCCGCGGGCGACGTCGCCAATAAGATCGGCACCTATCTCAAGGCTCTCGCCGCGCGCGACAACGGCGTGCCGTTCTATGCCGTTCTTCCGTCCTCCACCATCGATTGGAGCATCGAAGACGGTGTGCGCGACATTCCCATCGAGGAACGCGGCTCCGAGGAAGTGCGCTTCATGACCGGCTGGGACGACGCCGCGAACCGCCCGGCCACCGTCCGCATCTGCCCCGAGAAGACCCCCGCCGCCAACTACGGCTTCGACGTGACCCCCGCCCGCCTCGTCACGGGCATCCTCACCGAACGCGGCCTCGCCCCCGCCTCGCGCGAAGGGCTCCGCGCCCTCTATGCCGACCTCCATCCATAGGGACGAGGGCTACATCAAGTTTTCGTTCGCGCACGAGGCGGCGCCGCCGCCCGCGCACCCCCGCCTCCACGAACTCATGCGCATCCGCGACGATCTCCACGAATGGGAATTGATCGGCGTCCTGCCCGACGGCATCGGCTACGGCAACGTCAGCGCGCGCATCGCGGGCACCAACCGCTTCGTCGTCACCGGCAGCGGTACCGGCCTGAAATTCCCCATCGCTCCCGAGCATTTCTGCGAAGTCGTTTCGTTCGACGTCGGCAAGAACCGCGTCGTCTGCCGCGGACCGCTTCCCGCCTCGTCGGAATCCATGAGCCACGGCGCGATCTACGCCGCGCGGCCCGACGCGAACGCCGTGATCCACATCCACGACCGCCTCATGTTCCGGCTCCTGCTGCGGGAGGGCGCGCCGCAAACCCCCGCCGACGCCGCGTTCGGCACGCCCGAAATGGCCCGCGCCGTCGGCCGGCTCGCCGCCGCGCTGCCTCCCGTCGCGGTCCTGGTCATGGCCGGCCACGAAGACGGGGTCTTCGCCTACGGTCCCGATCCCCAGTCCGCGCGCGACGCCCTGTGGGACGTGTATTGCCGCGCGCGGCGCGAATAGCCGCCGGCTATTGCGCCACCGTCAGCCGCAGGAAACTCCGGGCGCCCGGCACGGCGACCGTGTGCACGTTGAGGGCGCCGGTGGTCGGCAGGTTCGCTGCCCGATTGCTCCACGTCGCGCCCTCTTCCAGCGTTGCGCTTTCCTGGAGCGCATACCAGCGGTTCGAGGCGCCCGTCCAGCGCACCACCTGCTGCGTCGGACCGCTCCCCGGATCCAAAACCAGCCGCAAGCGGTCGGTGGCGTCGGCCGGCGCGGTCCCGGCGATCAGTTCGTCGCCGTCGCAAACGCCATCCGCATCGCGATCGGCCCGGAACAAAGCCTGCGCCAAGGCATGCCAGCCCAGGGCGCCGCGGCGCCGGCCAACGGCGTTCAGGTGGTAGTCGCCCCACTCCGGGCCCACCGCATAGGCCGCCGCCATCCGCTGGTTCGTCTGCCCGCCCGCCACGTACGTCTGTTCCACTCCGGCTTCCGACCACGCCTGGATGTCGGCCAGATCCAGCAGCCACTTGCCGGCCGTCCGGCAATAGGCGCGCACGTACCGGTTGAAGTCGTTGCGCAGGTCGTTTTCCGATCCGGCCGTTTCCGTCGTCAGCGGCATCGTCATATACGTGAACAGGGTCTGCGGATACCGCGCCTCGAGGCCGGCCAGCAAGGCGCAGTATTCTTCTGGATCGGCGTACGGATCGATCCAGCAGAACTTGTCCAGCGCCACGTTGATCTTCGGGAAGCGCCAGCCGGACTGGACGACGGAATTGCTGAAGCAAACCAGCTTGTTCGCCCAATCCGGATTCCCGCGCATGCATTCGTAGACGAAGCCGTTGGAAGCGACGGCGGGACTCGCCGACGCCCGGTAGTCCGCGCCGCCTTCCGAACCCGCCGTGCCCACCGCGCCGTGATAGGCGCCGTCGCCGTTGTCGCCGTCATAGCCGTAGATGCGCAGCGGATACCGCGCGGGTTCTTCCGCGTTCAGCACGTTCAGTCCGGTGACGAGATTGCCGCCCACCGAGGCATGCGTGAAAAACCAGCGCAACTGGCCGACCTTGGCGGAAATGCCGGCCGGAGGATTCGTTGCGCCGGCCAGCGCCGCGTGGCCGATCAGCAGCGCCGCCCAGTCGTCGGTCCCGGTTTCATAAGCGCCGACGTCCACCGCCGCGCCCTGGACGCGGGGATTTCCCGCCAAATCCGTGGCGGCCGCCATCCAGGCGGCATTCGTCCCGGCATCGACGTAGGGACTGGACACCAGCAGCGCCGGATCGGCGCCGAACGCGGCCAGCGGATGGACCGTCCGGCTGTGCAGATCCGCTCCCGCATGCGCCTGCCACTGCGCGAGCGTGCCGAAATCCAGCGGCGAATCCGGCCGCCGGTCGGTGAACCGCGGCTCGCCGCCGCCGGCAATGAAAAACCCGTTGCGATCCATCGCCGGCCACCCGGCCAGCGCGCTCAGCCCGCCCAATTCGTCCGCCCAGCGGATCTCGAACGTCTCGTCGGAGAATCCCTCCGGCTGGATGACCAGGTTGTTGAAGATTTCCGGATTCACGGACGGCGGACGGACGGCGGATTCGTCCCAGTCCTGGAAGCTCAGTCCGAAATACAGCGCGGCATGCACGCTGTCCGTGCAGACGTTGACCAGCGTGTTGTTGACCACGGCGGGATTCGATGCGGCGTACATCCCGATCCCCTCCCAGGCCACGTCGCGCACGAGGCAATTCCGGACCGTGCCGCGGATATTCTCGTAGTAGCCCGGATTCGCCTCCAGATCGAAATATTCCGGACTGGTGTCGAACCCCAGCAGGATGCCGCCGGCGCCGCAACGCTCGACCCGCGTGCGTTCCACCAATCCGTCGGCGGAACCGCCTTTCAGGTAGATGCCGGTGGAAAACGCATCGTGGATGAAGCAATCCCGCACCGTCACGCGGTCGCCGTTGACGCAATCGATGCCTTCCGCGTTCTGCGCCGCCGCGTTCGCGGGTCCGGCGCCGGTGTTGAAGATCTCGCAGCGCTGGATCAGCACGTCGTCGCAGCCGGGCGTGATTTTGACGGCATCGCGGCCCGTGTCGCGGATCACGCAGTCTTCGACGACGATGCCGCATGCGCCCGACCGGTCGGCGGGATCGCCCCAGTCCCATTTGGTTTGCAGCATGACCCCGTAGTAATACCCGCCGGCGATTTCCAGCCGCGACAGCGTCGTGCCGTCCGCGTCGGGATCGACCAACACGCAGGAGGAATATCCGTCCTCGTCGTCGAGCGGCGCATCGACAACCGCCCATTCGCCCGGCGCCGAGCGCAACGTGATCCCCGGTCCGCGGAAGCGCACTTCGGCGTTTTCCCGGTAGAGACCGCTCCGCGCTTCGACCACGTCGCCCGAAACGGCCTGCTGCAGCGCGTAATTCAGCGTCCGGAACGGCGCGGCGAAGCTTCCGCTGCCGGTCGCGTCGTTGCCGTTGGTCGCCACGTGGATCGTGGCGGCCGAAGCCGGCATTCCGATCAGCCCACTTCCGCAAACGAGGCAACCCAAGACCCGGACGAACAGCCTGGCGCCGCGCCTGTTCATGTCGCCTCCAGTTTCTCTTTCAGCATCAGCCCGACGTCCTCGACGTCGCCCGCGCCGACCACCAGCACCCAGTCGCCCGATTTCCAGCGCGCGGCGACGGATTCGGCCGCCTCTTCGAGGCTTTGAGCCAGTTCGGTCGGCGGGCGGCCGTGCCGCCGGAAGTGCCGGAGCAGATCATCCGAAGTCCCCCCTTCCAACGGCGGCTCGCTGGCGGCGTAGACCGGCGCCAGGATCACGCCGGCCACGCCGGCGAAGGCCGGCGGAAATTCCGCGCCCAGCGCCAAGGTCCGGGTATAGCGGTGCGGCTGGAACACGGCCCAGATCCGCTCCGCGCCCGCCTGTTTCGCGGCATCGATCAGCGCGCGGATTTCCGAAGGATGGTGCGCATAGTCGGCCAGGATCCGGATGCCGCGCGCTTCCGCCACGAGTTCGAAGCGCCGCTTGGGCAGCGCGAAGCTCGCCAGCGCCGCCGCAGCCGCCGCCAGCGCGATCCCGCACCGGTCGCACGCCGCCAGCGCGGCCAGGGCATTCAACACGTTGTGCCGGCCGGGCAACGGCAGCGCCACCGCCGCGCCGCGCACCGCGAAGCGGGTGCCGGCCGGGCCCGCCTCGAGAATCTCGCCCCGAAAATCCGCGCCGGTCGCGAAACCGTACGAGATCCCGCCGGCCGCGGCCCCGATGCGGGCGGCTTCGGGATCGTCCGCGCAGAAGATCACGGTTCGCGCCTGCCGCGCGAAAGCCCGGAAACAATCGACCATCGCCTCTTTCGAGTCGAAATGCTCCATGTGGTCGAATTCGACGTTCGTGATCACCGCGATTTCCGGCGCGTAGTGCGCCAGCGTGCCGTCGCTTTCGTCGGCCTCGATGGCGAGCCAATCCGACTGGCCGATGCCGGCGGGCGCGCCGTCCGGCGGCAGTTCGCCGCCGATGCACCACGAGGGATCCGCGCCGCAGGCGCGCAAGACGTGCGCGATCATGGACGAGGTCGTCGTCTTGCCGTGCGTGCCCGAAACGGCCACCGTTTTCCAGAATTCCGCCAGCACGGGGAGCACCTGGCCGCGGCGATAGAGGGGAATCCCTTTTTTCTCGGCCGCGGCGCGCTCGGGATGCCCCGACCGCAGCGCCGGGCTGAAGATGGCCCAGTCAACCCCGTCGAGATGCGCCGGGTCGTGGCCCGTCGTCGCCGGGATGCCGCAGGCGCGCAGCCACGCCAGCGTGCGCGGCGCGCCGCCGTCGCAGCCGGTCACGGCCAATCCCTTGGCCGCGAGCAAGCGCGCCACGCCGGCCATGCCGATGCCGCCGACGCCCATCAAATGCACGCGCGCGCCCGGCGTCCGGATCCAGCGCCGGATTTCCTCGCGCCAGTTGCCGCCGGGCGCCGTCATGGTTTCCGCGCGCAGCGCTCCACCAGATCGGCCAAGGCGGCCGTGCCGTCCCGCACGCCTTCCTTGCGCGCGGCTTCGCGCAGGCGCGCCAGCCGCTCGGGCTGGCGCAGGGTCTGCGCCAGATAGGCTTCGAGCCATTCGGGGGTCAGCGCGGATTCCGCCACCACGTCCGCCGCGCCGCGCTTCTCCAGCGCGTGCGCGTTGGCGGTCTGGTGGTCCATCGCCGCCAGCGGATACGGCACCAGCAGCGCCGGCACGCCGAAGTAGGCCAGTTCGGCGCAGGTGGCCGCGCCGGCGCGGCAAATCGCCAGATCCGCGGCGTGGTAGAGCGGCGCCATGTAGGTCGTGAACGCAATGACCTCGGCTTGCACGCCGGCCGCGGCGTAGGCGGCGCGAATGGCCGTTTCGTCGGCGCGGCCAGTCAAATGGACGACCGAAAAATCGAGCCCGGCCCGCTGCAACCGCGCCAAGGCGTCCGCCGCCACTTCGTTGAGCCGGTGCGCGCCCAGGCTGCCGCCCGCGACCAGCAGGCGGAACGGCGCGCGGCCGACGGACTCGCGCGGCGGCAGGCTTTGCGCGGCGGCGGTCAACTCCTCGCGCAATGGAATGCCCACGACCGCCAGTTTGGCGCGGCGCAGATGGAAACGGGTTTCCTCGAAGCCGGCCGCAACGGCCGCGGCCCCGGGCGCGAACAGGCGCACCGCCCGGCCCGGAACCACGTTGGCTTCGTGGAGCACGATCGGCACGCCCAGCAGCCGCGCGGCGCCGCAGGGCCCGACCGAGGCGTAGGACCCCATCGCCAGCAGCACGTCGGGCCGGTTCCGGTGCATTTCCGCGCGGCTGCGCGCCACCGCGCGCGCGAGATTCCAGCCGCGCCGCAGGGATTCCAGGGAAAAGCCGGAGGGAAAACCCCGCGCGGGCACTTCGACGACGGGCCCGTCCCATTCCTTGCGCGCCGCCTGCTCGGTATCGCGCCCGGTGAGCCACAGGGTCACGTCGTGGCCGCGGCGCAACAGTTCGCGCGCCGTGGCCAGACCGGGAAACACGTGCCCCCCGGTTCCGCCGCAAGCGACCGCCACGTTCATTGACACCATTCCTTTGTTCCGGCTGCCGCGGCGGCGCGGCTAGGTGATCATCTTGAAGAGGATGAAGCCCAGCGTCGCGACCATCAGGAGCATGAAGACGGCGCGCGCGCGCTGGCTTCCCTGTTCCTTGCGGGCCTCGCGGACGCGCTTGAGGCCGGCGCTGCCGAAATAGTTGCGGAACCGGTCGTGTTCCGGCTCGATCAGCCGCGCGGCGGTCGCGGCGCCGCCGATGGCCGGGCGCAGCAGATCCGTGCGCTGGAGGCGCGGCATCACCACGCGCTTGACGTCGAGCCCGTCGGGCCCGGGCGCGAAGTCCAGCGACGTTTCGTCCGCGGGCGCGTCGACCGCCTCGCGCTCCTCGACTTCCAGGAGCGCCCGGGCCGAAGCCTCGCGCAGCTGGTTTTCCGGCACGGCGGCGGCGCGCAGGCGCGGCTCGGACCGCGGCGCATACTCCACCGGCACGGCGTCGGCCCAGCGCCGGACTTCGTCGATCCGCGCGCGCAGTTCGGTTTTCTCGCGCTCGATTTCCTTCAAGCGCCGTTCGAGATCGAAACGTTTGCGTCTTGCCGCCATGGTCAGATCCAGGAATCGAAGATCATCCAGGCCGCGAGCAGCAGCGCCAGCCAGACCATCAGCGGCAGGGAAAACGCCAGGCCGGAGCGGAGCCAGTAGCCGAAACCCTGCGCGGCGGCTCCCGGCGCGGCGGCCGGTTCCTCGGCGAACGACAGCGGCCGCGCCGCCGCGCCCGCGGCGGGCCGGACGGCGTCGAGCTTCGCCACGCCCTGGTTGTATTCCGCCCGGACGTTTTCGAGCAACGCCAAAGCCTTGTTCAGTTCGTCGAGCAGGTTGTCTTCCGTCCAGGATTCGGCGTCCAGCGCGTCCACTTCGTCGAGCCGCGCGCGGAAGGCGCGCCGGGTCTCGCCGAGCAACTGTCCCAGGCGTTCCGCCTGCAGCTGGTCCTTCTCCATGCGGACGAGGCTTTCGCCGAGCCGGTCCTTGAGCTCGCGGCGGCCGCTTTCGAACGCTTCCTGCTTCTTGCGCAGATCTTCCAGCAGGCGGCGCTCCCGCTCCAGCTCTTCCTGCCGGGCGCGCAGGCGGTCCAGTTCCTGCGCCTTGTCCACCATCTGGTCGGTCACTTCCTGCTTGTGGCGGGCCAGGTGGGTCAGCGTCAGGTCGGAGACCGCGCGGCTGGGCAGGTCGCGCGACGACGGGATGTGCCCGTCGCGCTTGCCGCCGCTTTCGCCGTCCAGCTTGATTTTGAGCGCGGCTTCGCGCTCGCGGACCAGATCGTCGTCGAAGAAATCGGTGCCCATGTGCCGGTGCTCCTTCTCAGCTCGGGGGAATTGCGATCCGGGTGCCGACGCGCAAATTGTTGGCGTCCTTCAACCGGTCCTGGTTGGCGTTGAAAATCAGTTTCCACTTCGACGGCGTTCCGTAGTAGCGGGTGGAAATCGTGGCGAGGTTTTCGCCGGCCTGGACGACGTGGATTTGCGGCTCGGCTGCGGCCGCCGCCGCATCGGGCGCGGGCGCGACGGCGGAAACGCGCGGCGCGGGCGCCGGCTGCTCCGTCGCGGCGCGCGCCGGCTTGGCGGGAGCCGCCGCGAGTTGCGCCGCGAGTTTCCGGCCGCAGGCCGCCATCATCTCCTCGACGTCGGCGCGTTCGGCGGCATCGGGCCGCAGCTCCAGATAGCGCCGGTAATGGTAGAGCGCGGCGAGGTAGTCCTGCTGGTAGTGGTCGCAGATCAAGGCCCGCTCGCGGTGCGCCGCCGCCGAATCCGGACGCCGCCGGAGCGCTTTTTCGCACCAGCGGATCGCGCTCTCGACGTCTTCCGCGTCGCGCGCGGCGCGGGCGCGGCGGAGGTAGCGGTCGCCTGCGTCGCGGCGCTCCGCGTCCGCGCGGCCGCAGCCGGCGGCCAGCCCGATCGCCAGCGCCGCCAGGAGGGCGGAAATTCCGGTTGCGAGCGGGCTTCTGTTCATGCCGGCCACCGTACCAAATCCGGCGCCGAAATCAACCGGCGTCGGTCCGCGCGCGCCACAAAAAAATCCGCCCCCGGAAAACCGGGGGCGGACGCGGGAATTTCCTCGCGGAAACGACCGTTTTACTTGCCCAACGCCGCCTGGGCCGCCGCCAGCCGGGCGATCGGCACGCGGTACGGCGAGCAGCTGACGTAGTTCAGGCCGGCCTTGCAGCAGAACTTGACGGAGACCGGGTCGCCGCCGTGTTCGCCGCAGATGCCGCACTTGAGCTCCGGCCGGGTGGCGCGGCCCTTCTTGACCGCCATCTCCACCAGCTGGCCCACGCCCGTGGCGTCGAGCTGCAGGAACGGATCGACCGGCAGGATCTTCTTGTCGAGGTAGTCCGGCAAGAAGGAACCGATGTCGTCGCGGCTGAAGCCGAACGTCATCTGGGTCAGGTCGTTGGTGCCGAAGCTGAAGAACTCGGCGCTCTCGGCGATCGCGTCGGCGGTCAGGGCCGCGCGCGGGATCTCGATCATCGTGCCGACCATGTACTTCACCTTGGACTTCTTCTCCTTGATGATGGCGTCGGCGGTCTTGCGGATGATCTCCGCGCAGTAGTCGAGCTCGGCCTTGGTGCCCACGAGCGGAACCATGATTTCGGGCAGGACCTTGCGGCCGGTCTTGGCGACGTTGCAGGCCGCCTCGATGATCGCGCGGGTCTGCATGACGCACAGCTCCGGATAGGTGATCGAGAGGCGGCAGCCGCGATGCCCCAGCATGGGGTTCATTTCGTGCAGCTTCTTCACGCGCGCGGCGACGGCGTCGGGGGTCGTGCCCATGCGCTTGGCCATCTCGGCCTGGCCGGCGGCGTCCTGCGGCACGAACTCATGCAGCGGCGGATCGATCAGGCGGATCGTCACGCCGTAGCCGTCCATGGCCTTGAAGATGCCTTCGAAGTCGCCCCGCTGCAGCGGCAGCAGCTTCTCCAGCGCCTTCTCGCGGGCCGGCAAATCCTGCGCGAGGATGAACTCGCGGATCGCCCAGATGCGGTCGCCCTCGAAGAACATGTGTTCGGTGCGGCACAGGCCGATGCCCTGCGCGCCGAACGCCCGGGCCGCTTCCGCGTCCTTGGGGCTGTCGGCGTTCGTGCGGACGTAGATCTTGCGGTACTTGTCCGCCCAGTCGCTGACCTGCTTGTACATCTTGTAGATGGGGTGCTTCTGGGCCTCTTTCTTGCCGCCGACCACGCCGCTGACGACGGGGCTGGCTTCGGTCGGGATCTGGCCGACGTAGACCACGCCGGTCGAGCCGTTCAGGCTGATCCAGTCGCCTTCCTTCAGCGTCTGGCCGCCGGCGGAGACCGTCTTGGCCTTGTAGTCGATGTGCAGTTCGCCCGCGCCGGCGATGCAGCACTTGCCCCAGCCGCGCGCCACGACGGCCGCGTGCGACGTCATGCCGCCCGTGCTCGTCAGGATGCCCTGCGCCGCCCACATGCCGCCGACGTCTTCGGGGCTCGTCTCGTGGCGGACCAGGATCAGCTTCGCGGACGGATCGGCCTTGACGGTTTCCTCGGCCGTGTGCGCGTCGAACACGATCTTGCCCACGCCCGCGCCCGGACCGGCCGGCAGGCCCTTGGTCAGCGCGACGGCCTTCTTCTCGGCCGCGACGTCGAAGATCGGGAACAGCAGCTGCTCGAGGTCGGAACCCGACAGCGTCGCGATCGCCTCGTCCGGCTTGAG
This sequence comes from Kiritimatiellia bacterium, assembly GCA_035450765.1. Lineage (GTDB taxonomy): Bacteria > Verrucomicrobiota > Kiritimatiellia > CAIQIC01 > Lenti-01 > Lenti-01. The sequence continues at coordinate 10,159 of DAOTNL010000018.1, forward strand.
GATCTTGTCCTGCGCCTTGCCGGTGTAGAAGTCCTTGCCCGTGGCCATTTCCACCGCCCAGCGGACGCCGGCGAGGCCGGTGCGCTTGGCGTTGCGGGTCTGCAGCATCCACAGCGTGCCCTGCTCGACCGTGAATTCCACGTCCTGCGGATACTTGTAGTGCTTCTCCAGCTTCTTCATGATCGTCATGAGCTGGGCGTGCGCCTTCTTCCAGACGGGGCTTTTCTCCTTGGGCATTTCGTCGATGTGCTTCGGCGTGCGGATGCCGGCCACGACGTCCTCGCCCTGCGCGTTGATCAGGTACTCGCCCATCGGGGCTTCGTCGCCCGTCGCGCCGTCGCGCGTGAAGGCCACGCCGGTGCCGGACTCGTCGCCCATGTTGCCGTAGACCATCGAGCAGACGTTGACGGCCGTGCCGAGCAGGCCCGTCACCTTGTTGATCTGGCGGTACTTGACGGCGCGTTCGCTGTTCCAGCTGCCGAACACGGCGTTGACGGCGGCGAGCAGCTGCTCGAACGGATCCTGCGGGAAGGGCTTCTTGACCTTCTGCACGTAGACCTTCTTGTAGATCTCGCACAGTTCCTGGAGCTGGTCGGCCGTCAGGTCGGTGTCTTCCTTCGCGCCGTACTTCTTCTTCAGCTCGGTCATCGCCACTTCGAAATCGTGGTGCGACAGGCCGGTCGTCGGGCCCATGACCACGTCGCCGAACATGTCGATGAAGCGGCGGTAGCAGTCCCAGCCCGTGCGCGCGTTGCCCGTGCTTTCGATGAAGCCGAGCACCGACTTGTCGTTGAGGCCCAGGTTGAGGACCGTGTCCATCATGCCCGGCATGGAGATCGCCGCGCCCGAGCGGACGGACACCAGCAGCGGGTTCTTCGGATCGCCGAGCTTCTTCTTCATCTTGGTCTCCAGCTTCTTGAGCTGGGCCTTGAGCTGCTCGAGCATCCCTTCGGGATACTTGTTGTTGTGCGAGGAATAATAGGCGCACGCTTCGGTCGAGACCGTGAAGCCCGCGGGCACCGGCAGGCCCGCGTTGGCCATTTCGGCCAGGTTCGCGCCCTTGCCGCCGAGGATCGCCTTCATCGAGGCGTCGCCTTCGGTGTTTTCCTTCCCGAACCCGTAAAAATAGACGTATTTCTTCTTCGCCATGTTCTTCTCCGTTGTGGTCCTTCCGGACCCGTTGTTTTTTAAAGCGCGTTCCCGCGGCCTGGAGCCCGGGAAAAACCGCGACATCCTCCGCCTTCCCCCCCGTTTTGTCAAGCCAACGACGCCAAATTCCCACGCTCGAAACGGTTTACCTCCCCGGTGGCCGGCGCGGCACCCGTTCTGCGCAAGCTCAAATGCCGGAGCCTTCGCTGAAGAGATCTTCCAGCGCGCGCAGCGCCGCGTCTTCGTCGGGGCCTTCGGCGACGATTTCCAGCGGCGTGCCTTGCGCCGCCCCCAGCTTGAGCAGCTCGAAAATCGAGCAGGCGTTCGCCCGCGGGCATCCGGCGCAGCGCAGGTGCACCTGCGCCCGGTGCCGCTGGGCTTCCTTGACGATCTGCGCCGCCACCCGCAAGTGCAGCCCGCCTTCGCATTGGACGATCAACTGGCGCGTCTTCATGCTCGTGCGGGCGGCGCCGGGCGCCGCCCTCCGTCAGGGCGCCGCCTGCGCCAGCGCCTGGTCGATGTCGGCCTGCAGGTCTTCCACGTCCTCGAGCCCGACGGACAGCCGGAGGTAGTCCTCCGTCACGCCCGTCTCGGCCTGCTCGGCCGCCGTCAGCTGCTGGTGGGTGGTCGAGGCCGGATGGATCACCAGCGTCTTGGCGTCGCCGATGTTCGCCAGGTGCGACAGCAGCTTGACGGAGTTGATGAACTTCTCGCCGGCCGCGCGGCCGCCCTTGATGCCGAAGCCCACCAGGCCGCCGAAACCCTTTTTCAGGTATTTCGCGGCGACGGCGTGGCTCGGGTCGTTTTCGAGTCCGGGATAGACCACCCAGCTGACCCGCGGATGTTTCTGCAGCCAGCGGGCGAGCGCCAGCGCGTTGGCGGAATGGCGCGCCTGCCGCAGCGGCAGGGTCTCCAGCCCGATCAGGAACTGGTGCGCGTTGAAGGGGCTCAGCGCCGCGCCCATGTCGCGCAGCAGCGTCAAGCGGATCTTGAGGATGAACGCCACGTTGCCCATGCCCGGCACGTTGCCCAGCGCGTCCCAATACTTCAGCCCATGGTAGCTCGGGTCGGGTTCGGTGAACTCCGGAAACTTGCCGTTGTTCCATTGGAACTTGCCCGAATCCACGATCACGCCGCCCACGCTCGTGCCGTGGCCGCCGATGTATTTCGTGGCCGACGACGCGATGACGTCCGCGCCGTGTTCGAACGGCCGCACCAAGCCCACGCCCACCGTGTTGTCCACCACCAGCGGCAGGCCGGCTTCATGCGCGATCTTCGCGATCGCCGCGAAGTCCGGGACGTCCAGCTTGGGGTTGCCGATGGTTTCGACGTAGACCGCGCGGGTCTTGGGGCCGATGGCCTTGCGGAAGGCCTCCGGATCGCGCGAATCGACGAAGGTCACCGTGCGCCCCAGCTTGGGAAACTGGTGGTGGAAGAGCTGGTAGGTACCGCCGTAGAGATTGTTGCCCGAGACGATTTCGTCGCCGAGGCGCGTGATCGCCAGGAGGGCGTAGGTGATCGCCGCCATGCCCGAGGCCACGCCCAGGGCGCCGGTGCCGCCTTCGATGGCGGCCACGCGCTGCTCGAACGCGTCCGTCGTGGGGTTCATGAGGCGAGTGTAGATGTTGCCGAATTCCTTCAGGGCGAAAAGATTCGCCGCGTGTTCCGTGCTTTTGAACACGTAGGAAGACGTTTGGTAGATCGGCACCGCGCGCGCGCCCGTCGTGGGATCCGGCTGCTGGCCCGCGTGCAACGAAAGGGTGTGGAGTCCTTGGCTCATGGCATTCCTTATTGTCATTATTTTCTATAAACTTACTTGAATATGACGCGGATCCGGGATAATGTCAAAAAACTTTCGCAAGAAAACGACAAAGGAGAGTGCCATGAGCCGCATCTACAAGGACAATTCGGAATCCATCGGCAACACCCCCCTCGTGCGGCTGAATCGCGTCGCGCAAGGCGCCCAGGCCACGATCCTCGCCAAGATCGAAGGCCGCAATCCCGCCTACTCCGTCAAGTGCCGCATCGGCGCGGCGATGGTCTGGGACGCCGAAAAGCGCGGCGTCCTCAAGCCCGGCGTCGAGATCGTCGAGCCCACCAGCGGCAACACCGGCATCGCGCTGGCCTACGTCGCCGCCGCACGCGGCTACAAGCTGACGCTCACCATGCCCGAAACCATGAGCATCGAGCGGCGCCGGGTTCTCGCCGCCCTCGGCGCCAACCTCATCCTGACGCCCGGCGCAGACGGCATGAAGGGCGCCATCCAGCAGGCGGAGGCCCTCGCCGCGTCCGATCCGAAGAAATACTTCCTGCCCCAGCAGTTCAAAAACCCCGCCAATCCCGCCATCCACGAAAAAACCACCGGACCGGAAATCTGGAACGACACCGACGGCGGCATCGACGTCCTCGTTTCCGGCGTCGGCACCGGCGGCACCATCACCGGCGTGTCGCGATACATCAAAAAGACGAAAGGCAAGACCATCGTGTCCGTGGCCGTGGAGCCCAAGGAAAGCCCCGTCATTTCCCAGAAGCTGGCCGGGCAGGAATTGAAGCCGAGCCCGCACAAGATCCAGGGCATCGGCGCGGGCTTCATTCCCGACACGCTGGACCTCGCGCTCGTGGACCGGGTCGAGCAGGTCTCCGGCCCGGAAGCGATCGAAATGGCCCGCCGGCTCGCGAAGGAAGAAGGCCTGCTGGTCGGCATTTCCTGCGGCGCGGCCGCGGCCGCCGCCGTGCGGCTGGCGCAACAGGACGAATTCGCCGGCAAGACGATCGTGGTCGTTTTGCCCGACGCCGCCGAGCGCTACCTCTCCACCGCCCTCTTCGACGGCATCGGCTGAGCGGCCGGTCCCGTCAATCGGCCGGCTTGACCGCCCGGGCGATCAGGAACAATCCGCGATCGCCCCGAGCAAACCAATCCGCCCAGCGCAGGCGCCAGGACAGCCAGATCGACTTGGCATAGCGATGGCAAAACCCGTTGCGAAGGCCGTCCATGAACAGATCGCGCGCGAAGCGGCTGCGGAAAATGGGGAAAATCCGCACGCCCCGGAAACCCGCGGCTTCCAAATCGTTTTTCAGTTCCGCCGGCTCGAAGTAGCGCTGCACGTAGTACCGCGCGGCGTGTTCCTTCTTGAGCACCTCGTCGTCAATGGTCGCGAGGCTGTCGCACGAGAACGACAGGATGCCGCCGGGCTTCAGCACCCGGAAGCATTCCCGCAGCGTGCCCAAATGGTCTGGCACGTGTTCCAGCACGCAGACGCTGAAAACCTTGCTGAACGCGGCATCCGGAAATTGTGCCGCCTCGAGGGTCGCAACCCGGAATTCCGCGGGGATGCGCGGGGCGCATTCCCGGTGGTCGGCCTGGGCCCGACCGACCGGATTGGGATCCGGATCGATCCCGACGACGCGCGCGGCGTGCCGGCCGAACAGCAATGTCTGGAGCCCCGCGCCGCACCCTACGTCCAGGATCACGTCGTCCGGGCGAAACGGCATGCCGGCCACCAGCTTGGAATATTCCAGGGCTTTGAAGGGATGGTTGAAGAAGTAGATGTGGGGATAGAACGGCGGCCGCCGCAACATCCGGCCCAGTTTCTGTTTCCACGTCGCCACGTTCGCCGTCCTTTCTACTGCTTGCCGAGCACGGCCGAAATCGCCGTCCACACCTCGTCCAAGGTGATGTTTTTCATGCAGCGGTTCCCGTGCAGGCAACTCGCCCGGTAATGCCAGCTGACGCAGCCGGAGCAATCTTCATGTTGCAAGACCCGCGCACGCGCGTGCCGCGGGGCCCACTTCGAGGCAACGGTCGGACCGAAACATACGACGGACGGAATTTGAAAACAAGCGGCCAAATGCATCGGCCCGCTGTCGTTGCCCACGAACAACGCGGCGGACTCCAGCAGCGCGGCCAACTGCGCCAGCGAAGTCTTTCCCGCCAGCGAAGCCGCGGGCTCCCGCATGCGCGCCGCGACGGACCGACACAACTCGATCTCGCCGGCGGAACCCACCAGCACCACCGCGAAACCAGTTTCGCGGCGCAGCCGGTCGCCGATTTCCGCGAACCGCTCCGCCGGCCATTGCTTGCCCGGCCAGCCCGCGCCCGGCGCCAGCACCGCCAGCGGCGCGCCCGCGGCCACCCGCGCTTCGGCCAGCAAGGCCCGCGCGGCCGAACGGTCCGCGTCGGCCAGCGGGAAAAACAAATCCGCGGCTTCCGCGGTGCCGCCGGCCAATTCCAGCAACTCCATGACCCGCTCCGCTTCGTACCGGCGGGAATCGTACGGCACCAGCACGGCCCCGGTCGGCGCTTCGCAAGCGCTCTCCGGCATTTCGGCCCCGACCCACCGCGGCGGATCCAAGGCAGCCATCAGCAGCACCTCCGCCAACGACGTCGTCGAAGTGGAGAACACCCGTTCATAGCGGCGGCGGCGCAGTTCCATCAGCCAACGCACTTCTCCGACCAGCGAACGGCGTTGCGCCGTATTCCCGCGGTCGAACTGGCCAAGACGCGGCGACACGACCAGCAGTTCGTCGTGAAGCCGGAACGCCTGGGCCAATGCCTCGCACCAAGGACCGACCAGCAGGTCGATTTTTTCGCCCGGACGCTGGCGCCGCAACGCCCGCATCATCGGAAATACGTGCAAGGCGTCGCCGAAATGCGCCAATTTCACGACCAGCGTACCCGCCGCTTCGTTCCCGGCGGCGACTGGCGGCTTGGTGGCGTTGAGCACGTCGAAGAATTCCGTCAGCGCCACGTGGTACCAGACGTCCGCCGCCCGTTCGTAGCGGATGCCCGGCCAACAGGCCCGCCGCAGCGATTCCAAGCCGTGGTGCAGCCGTTCCCGCCAGCGGGCGAACAAGCGCTCTTCACGGAGACGGTCGCGACCCCATACGGCGGCGCGCGCAGCCCACAGGGGAAGCAGGATTCCCAGCAGCAGCGCAAACAGTAGCGCTTCCAGCCGGCGCCGGCCCCACTGCATGCCCTTGAGGAGCGCAGGAAATGTCCGTGCGCTCACGGCCGCTCTTTCGGTTCTTCTGGAAGCATCGTCCACGTGGCTTCGCCCGCCGTCTCCGTAGTTCCGCGCCCGGCCCAACGCATGCGGGCCGTCAAGGTTGTCCGGTCGGGCCGAGGCATGGGGCGAAGCATCCGAAACTCGCCGGCGAAAGTCAAGAAACGCCCCCGGCGGGATTCTTCCGGCTTTTCGCCGGCGGGCGAACGCGCTAGTCTGGCCCCCGTGAATCCTTCCCCGGAATCCGCGCCCGCGAAATGCCGTCCCTGGGGCCGGCGGTTCGCCGCGTTCCTCCTGGTGGCGATCCGCCATTCATCCCACTGGATCCTGCGCATCTTCTTCACGCTGCTGTTGCTGGCCGGAATCCTGTTCGCCTATCTCCATCTCGTGGGCCTGCCGGCCTACTGCACGGACCGGTTTCTCGACCGCATGGCGCAGCTCGGCTACCACCTCCAGATCGAACGGTTGGCGCTGGAAGTCGACCGGGGCCTGGTGGCCCGCGGGGTCCGCGCTTTCCTGTCGGCGGATGCTCCCGAACCGTTCCTGGAGGCGGCGGAACTCACCGTGGCCGTCAACCCCATCTCCCTGCTGCGCCGGCGCGAGGTCGTGCCGATCCTGTCCATCGAGGACGGCGCCTTGCGCGCCCGCCTGGGCCGCAACCGCATCGGCGCGCGCGAAGGCTCGCGGGAAATCGCCGTCGAGCGGATCCGGATGCGGTTTTCCGCCGATGCCCGCGAAGTGCTCCTGCGCGAATTTTCGGCCGATTTCCTCGGGATCCATTTCCGGGGCCGCGGAGCATACTATCCGTCGGCGCAGCCCCAGGCGCCCGCCGGCAATCCGCTGGCCGCGGCCATGGACGCCATCGAAAACGCGCCGGTATGGGTTTTGCGGGCCGTCGAACAGGCCAACCAGATCGCGTTCCGCGAACCGCCGGCCGCCGATTTCACGTTCGCGCTGCGCCCCGACCGGCCGGAAGCCAACGCGGCGGCTTTCCGCCTGAGCGCCGCCGGCGGCGGCCAGGTGCGCGGCGTGGATTTCGACCGCTTCGAGCTGGAAGTCGCCTTGAACAACCGGCAGGTCCAGTTGCCGGATCTGCAAATCCAGCGCGCCGGCGGCGTGCTGAGCCTGTCCGGCTGGCTCGACCTGACCAACCGGACCGCCTCCGCCCATCTGGTCAACACGCTTTCGCCCGCGACGTTCCTCGAACTGCTGCCGGAGCGCATCCAGTCCGCCGCCGCGGCCGCCACCACCAATTTCGACTTTCCGCTGCGCCTCGAACTGCAGGCGGGGCCCGCGCCCGTGGCCGAACTCGCCGAGCGGTTTTCAGGCCGCCTTGAATTCTCCCGCGCGGTGCTCCGCGACGTGCCCGTCGAACGGCTGGACGCTTCTTTCCGGCGCGAGGGCAACGAAGTGCGCCTCGACCAGGCCGCGCTCCAGCTGGACGCAGGCCCCCTGGCCAGCCGCCTGAAAATCCGGGACGCGTTCTTCCTGCTCGACCGCAAGCGCTTCGAGGCGCATGCCGCCGGCGCGCTCGATCCGCATCTGCTGAAGCCCGTGATGACTCCGGGCATCCGCAGCATCGTCGAATGGTTCGGCATCCGCGAACCCATCCAAGGCGAGGTGACGGTCGGCGGCACGGTCGGCGATCCGGCCATCTACTGTTTCGGACCGGTGCAGGCCACCAACGTCGCGATCAACGGCGTGGCCGTCCAGTCCGTCCAGGGCCGGCTCGACGTCACGAACGAGGTCATGCACCTGCGCGGCGCCACGCTCGTCCGGCCCGAGGGCGTCGCCCGCGGCGACGTCCATCTGGCGTTTTCCAACCAGACCCTGCGCCTGGAGCAAGTCGAAAGCACCGTCGATCCCCGCGCGGTCGCGCAGATGATCGGCCCCGCGGCGGTCCGGTTCCTGGAGCCCTTCCAGATCAACGGCCCGGTCCACGCCCGCGTCGACGGCGTGCTCGACTACTGCAACTTTTCCCTGAACCGCCTGGACGCGCACGTCGATGCCCGGCGCTTCGGGTACGCCCGCTGGGAAGCCGACGCCGCCGAATTCGACCTGGCCGTGCGCGGTCTGCGCTTCCGCTTCACCAACGCCGTCGCGACGGCCTACGGCGGCCAGTTCGCCGGCAAAGGCGTCCTGTATCCCGTCGGCAACGACGCGACCTGGCGCTACGAAGTCGACGTTTCCGCCCGCGGCGCCAACCTGTCCAACCTGCTGAGCGCCTCCATCGGCAAGCCCGTCGGCGATCTGCGCGGCACCCTGGACGGCACCGCCCGCCTCGGCGGCTACGTCGGCGAGGGCACGGGCCCGACCGTCACCGGCGCGGGACGCGTGGACGTGCGCGAAGGCCTGCTGTTCCAAACCAAGCTGTTCAGCGGCCTCTCCGCCATCCTCTCCAAGATCGTCCCCGACTTCACGCTGTTCGCCCAAACCGACGCCGGCGGCGATTTCACGATCCGCAACAGCCGGGTCCATTCCCGCAACGTCCAGCTGCAGGGCACGCTGTTCAGCGCGAAAGGCGCCGGTCATTACTCCTTCGCCGGCGACCTCGATTTCCGCGTCGAGGTCCAGCTCCTGCGCAGCGGCCCCGTCGCCGCGCTCGTGCGCCTGGCCACCCTGCCCGTCACCCGCCTGCTGGAATTGCGCCTGACCGGCACCTTCGAGGAACCCCGCTGGCGCCCCGTCAACCTCAACCCCGCCGAACTCTTCGCCGGCGAAGACAAGGACAAGAAGCCCGCGGCGGCGCCGGCCGCGCCTTGATCCGGACCACCGGATCGCGCGAATCAGGGCACTGGGACCGGCGGAACCATGCCCCGCCGGTGCCCGAATTCCAGCACCTGCTGTTTCACGTATTCGCCGGGAGACCGGGCGAACGTCGCCAGCCCATCGATCTCCAAGGCCGCCGGAGGTTTCATTTCCCGCAGCCGTTTCCAATATTCCGCCCGCAACCCCGCATCGGGGATCGCGAAATCCCCCGCTTTCTCGCGTTCCGCCAGATAGGCCCAGCCCGCCTCGAGGGCGAGCGGAGGGCACATCGTCGCCCCGTACACGCGTCCGCCGTAGCGCTCGAAAAGGCTCTGGTTGATTTTCCACGAGCGGATATCGCTCGCGGCCATGATTCGCTCGTCGGATCGTTCCCCGCCGTCCTGCCACTCCGCCCAGGTTTTCTCGAACCAATCGGACGTGTCCAACTTCGACCCCAGCTCTTCGCCCGCCGGAATCAGCTGCCGGCAGTACTCCGCGAGTTCCGCTTCGCTCACCTCGAATTCCGCCCGCTGCCCATAGGTCCCGAGGATGCCGTGCTGGATCTTCGTCAACACCGCCAGCACGCGGCGGCGATCGTCCGCTCCGTTTTCGATTCCCAGTTCCCCGGCCGTGTAGTTCGTGCCCAGCAGCGTCAGCACGACGGGTTCCGGCGCTTCCTGCGCCCACGCCGCGACCGCCGCCAGCCACAGACCGATGGTCAGCCGCCGCCAGCTATTTCTTCGACTCGGCGTCATAGGCGCGTTTCTTCCTCTTCGCTGCGAGGCGCAGTGCGCGCGTTTCAGCCGGACGCCAGCGGGCGGCCGTCGGCGCCGAAGCGCGGGGCGGCGACGACGGCGGGATGCAGGTAGATCGGCTGGCGTTCCTCGCTGGCGCCGCCCGCGAAGAACAGGTGGCCCACCCACTCCGCCCGGGGCGCGCGGTCCGGCGCGATCCAGTGCGCGTCCGGCCATTCCGTTCCGCGCGCGTCCGCCGGCAGCAGCCGCCAATCGCCCGTTTGGCGCACCCCGCGCCGCGCGCCGCGCGCGAACCGCCCGGCCCAGATCGTCCCGCGCCGCGCGTCGCCCCACGCGACGACGTCCGCAAGGTCCGGCCGTTCCGCGAAAATCTCCGCGGCGAGCGCCGCGCCGCTGGCGACCGTCCACGTGGGTTTGGCTTCCGGCAGGGCCCAGCCGCGGGCGGCCGTGAGGCTGACGCGCAGGCCGGTATACGAACCGGGACCGCGGCCCACCGCGAACGCGCCGAGATCGGCGAACGTCCAGCCCGCGCCGGCGAGCAGAGTCGCCGCGGCCGCGAACAGTTCCTGGCTGCGGCGCCCGCCGGCATCCACCGCGGCGGCCGCGACGACCGCGCCGTCCGCGAGCAGCGCCAGGCTGCCCCGCTCCGTCGAAAATTCCAGGGCCATGATTTTCATGCGCGGCACCCTAGCGGTTTTGCGCGGCGCGCGAAAGACTTTCGCGCGGCGCGCCGGGGCGCAAAAAAAACCGCGGCCTTGCGGCCGCGGTCGGGTTCATCCGGGGATGAATTACTTGGCGCCGAGGATCGCGTCCTTCGCGGCCTTGGCCACGCGGAACTTCACGACCTTCTTGGCCTTGATCTGGATCGTCTCGCCGGTCGCGGGATTGCGGCCGATGCGGGCCTTGCGGTTGACCAGGACGAGCTTGCCCAAGCCGGGAACGGTGAAGCCGTTCTTGGCGTTCTTGTACGCGAGCGCGGACAGGGCTTCCAACGCAACGCCGGCCTGCTTCTTCGAGATCTCGGCCTTTTCCGCCACCGCGGCCACAATCTGACTCTTCGTCATCGCCTTCGCCATAACCAGTACTCCTTGTTCTTCTGTTTCTTTTCGAGATGGGTTTTCCGATTTCCGTTCCCAATCTGGTGCGCGTTTATGCCGCAGATCGCGCGGAAATGCAATACTATTCGGCGTTTTTTTGCGGGGCGCGCGGCGGCCGCGCGGATCAT
>DAOTNL010000019.1:0-20866 GCA_035450765.1 Kiritimatiellia bacterium
ACAGAAGAACCAGTCCTGGCAGACCATGTCTTCCTTGCCTTCCATGCGGTTCTTGGCGGAGCTGCAGCTGGCGGCGGGGCTGGCGATGACGTCGTCGCCCGGGCGCCAGTCGGCGGGCAGGGCCACGCCGAAGGCGTCGGCGGTCTGCAGGGCGATCAGCGTGCGGTACAGCTCGTCGAAGTTGCGGCCGACGCTGAGGGGGTAGTACATCAGCGCGCGGATGACGCCCTTCGGATCGATGAAGAACACGGCGCGGACGGCCTTGGTCGAGGCCTCGCCGGGCTGGATCATGCCGTAGGCCTTGGCGACTTCCATCGTGATGTCTTCGATCAGGGGAAACTTGACCTCGACGTGCTCGTGGCCGCGGTAGCGGATCTTCTCCTGGATGGTGCGCAGCCAGGCGATGTGGCTGTAGATGCCGTCGACCGACAGGCCCACGAGCTTGCAGTTGGCCTCGGCGAACTGCTTTTCCATCGAGGCGAAAGTGATGAATTCCGTGGTGCACACCGGCGTGAAGTCCGCCGGGTGGCTGAAAAGGATCACCCAGCTGCCTTCATATTGCTTGGGGAAGTCGATGTCGCCTTGGGTGGTGACGGCCTTGAAGGCCGGGGCCTTGTCGCCGATGCGCGGCAGGGAGACGGGTGCGGGGTTTTGGTTTTCCATGATTTACTCCAATTTCGGGTTCAGGGTTCGGGGTTCAGTTCGACATGGTTCAGCGCCCGGAGGCGCCGATGGCGCCAACGATACCCCATACCAGCATGGACGTCCACGGACTGGCGGTGATCGGGCAGGTGCCGGTCTTGCAGCCGACGAAGCGGTACATCGCGTAGCCGATGGCCGCGCCGACGACGGCGCCGAGGAGGGTGCGGAGCATGGGGTTCATGGGCGGTTCCTTTCTACAGGATGGATTCGACGGGCAGGGCGAAGACGCGCAGGCCTTCGCCGGCCAGGAGGCTTTCCTGGTATTCCTTCAGCGCCTGGACGAGTTCGTCCTTCTTGCCGGCGGAGACGACGGTGAAGATCAGGGCGGACTGGCCGGGGAAGACGTGGGTGCCGAGGTGCTTGCCGGTCTTGCCTTCGCCGAGCACGTGCGGGATTTCGCTGTAGGAATGCACGTCGCGCTTGGCGATCAGCGCGCGGACTTCTTCCTGGCGGGATTCGGGACAGACGATCATCAGCATTTTCATGGTTCAACCCTCCGTGGCGGGCTTGTTCTGGTAGAGGAGGCCGTAGGCGACGGGCACGACGACCAGGGTAAAGGCGGTGGAGACGAACAGGCCGAAGATGATCGACCAGGCCAGGCCGCTGAAGATGGGATCGAAGGTGATCGGCCACGCGCCGAGCAGGGTCGTGCCGGCGGTCAGGAAGATCGGGCGGAAGCGCACGGCGCCGGCCTCGATGATGGCGTCCTTGAGCGGCTTGCCGCGGGCGGCCTCGCTGCGGATGAAGTCGATCAGGATGATGGCGTTGCGCTGGACGATGCCGCCGAGAGCGATCATGCCGATCATGGCGGTGGCGGTGAAGAACACCGGGTCCGCGTAGCCGCCGACCGTCTTGCCCATCAGCGCGTTCAGCAGCCAGAAGCCGGGCATGATGCCGATCATGGTCAGCGGGATGGACAGCATGATGACGATGGGCAGCAGGTAGGATCCGGTCTCGTAGACGAGCAGGACGTAGATGGCCAGCAAAGCCGCGGAGAAGGCGATGCCGAGGTCGCGGAACACGTCGACGGTGATCTTCCACTCGCCTTCGCCGGTCCAGACGGCGCGGATGCCGGCGGGCAGCGGGTCTTTCTTCAAGGCGGCCTGCTGGGCGAGCACGGCGTAGGCGGGGCCGCGGCCGGCCATTTCGGCGGTGACGAACACGACGCGCTCCATGTTCTTGTGGATGATCGTGCGGTCGACGACGTCTTCCTCGAAGCGGCCGAGTTCGCCGAGCGGCACGCTCTGGCCCATGCGGCCCTTGACCATGACGGTCTTGAGGCGTTCGGGATCCGAGCGCTTCTCGCGCGGCAGGCGCAGGACGATGGGCAGCTCGTTCTGTTCGTGGGGGGCGTGGACGACGCCGGCGGGCATGCCGGCGAGCGCGATGCGCATCGTGCCGACGATGTCCTCGGTCGAAATGCCGTTGAGACCGGCCTTTTCGCGGTCCACGCGGAAGAACAGCTTCTGCTGGTTGGCCTCGGCGGTGGTGTCGGCCTCGACGACGCCTTCCTCCGTCGCAACGCGGTCGCGGAGGGCTTCCGCGGCGGCGACCAGGTCGGAATAGGGCTGGTCGGGGCGGCCGTAGACTTCGGCGACGACGGTGGCCATCACGGGCGGGCCGGGCGGGACTTCGACGATCCGCAGCAGGGCGCCGGCCTTGGCGCCGATGGCTTCGACGTCGTCGCGGATGCGCAAGGCGATGGCGTGGCTGCTCATCTCGCGCTTCTGGCGGGGCAGGAGGTTGACGCGGACGTCGGCCAGGTGCGGGGCCTGGCGCAGGTAGTACTTGCGCACGAGGCCGTTGAAGTCCATCGGGGAGCCGTCGCCGACGGTGGAAACGTAATTCACGACTTCGGGGACGGTCTGGAGATAGTCCTCGATCTCGCGCACGACGGCGTCGGTGGCTTCGAGGGTGGCGCCTTCGGGAAGGTCCACGACGATCTGCAGCTCGTTCTTGTTGTCGAACGGCAGCATCTTGAGGGGCACGCGGCCGGAGAGGGCGAGGAACACGGCGAAGCCGAACAGGCCGCCGACGGCCAGCAGCAGGACGCCGCTGCGGCCGCGGGAGGAGACGAACGGCGCCATCACGCGGCGGTAGAACCGGTAGGTGCCGGTCGCGGTCACGTCGTAGGCGGCGGCTTCCGCAGGGGCTTCCTTGAGCAGCTTGCTGGAGACCCACGGCGTGATGGCCAGGGCGACGAGCAGCGAGCTGAGCATCGTCAGCGGCACGTTGAGGGCCATCGGGGCCATGTAGGGGCCCATCATGCCGGTGATGAAGAACATCGGGATGAACGACACGATGATCGAAAGCGTCGCCAGCAGGATGGGCGGCATGACTTCTTCCATCGCGAGCGCCACGGCCTGCAGGCGCGGGTATTTCTTCATCGACAGGAAGCGGGAGATGTTTTCCACGCCGACGATGGGATTGTCCACGAGCAGCCCCAGCGCCAGGATCAGCGCGAAGAGCGTCACGCGGTTGATCGTGTAGCCGAAGAGAAAATTGAACAGCAGCGTGATCGAATAGGTGATGGGAATCGCGAGGCCGACGATGAGGCCTTCGCGCCAGCCCATGGTCAGCGCGATGAGGCCGACGACGGTCAGCAGGCCCATGGCGAGGTTCAGGACGAGGTCGTTGACCTTTTCGTCGGCGGTGGCGCCGTAGTTGCGGACGATCGTGGCTTCGACGCCTTCCGGCAGGAAGTTCGCGCGCAGGTCGGCCAGCAGGGCTTCGACCTGCCGGGCGACCGTGACGGCGTTGCTGCCCTTCTTCTTGGCGACGGCGACGACGACGGCCGGGGCGGTTTCGCCGGGCGCGAGGCCGATCTCGGCGCCGGCGGCGGGGCCCGCGCCGAAGCGGGAATAGGTGTTCAGCTCGTCGGAGCCGTCCTGGACGTCGGCCACGTCGCGCAGGTAGACGGGGCGGTTCATGTGCACGCCGACCATCAGGTTGCGGACTTCGTCGGCGCTCTGGAGGAAGGGGCCGGTTTCGACGGGGATTTCGCGGTCGGCCTGGGCGAACGAACCGCTGGCGGCCTGGACGTTGGACATCTTCAGCGCGCCGGCGACTTCCATGGGGGAGAGCCCGTAGGCGGCGAGCCGCTCGGTATCGAGATAGACGTGGACGACGCGCTTCTGGCCGCCGTGGATGCTGATCTTGGCGCTGTCGGGAATGCCCTGCAGCTTGTTGGCGACGACTTCGGCGATCCGGTACAGCTCGTGCGCGTCGTGTCCGCGGGAATGCAGGGCGACGTTGACGACGGGCACGTCGTCGATCTCGATGGGCTTGACGACCCAGCCCGCGATGCCGGGCGTGGTCTGGTCCACGTTCTGGAAGATCTTGTTGTAGATCTTGATCAGGCTGTCCTCGCGGTCCTGGCCGACGAAGAAGCGGACCGTGACGACGGCCATGCCCGGGCGGGACATCGAATAGACGTATTCCACGCCGTCGATCTGGTAGAGCAGCTTTTCGAGGCGGGAGGAAACGAGCTGTTCGACTTCCGCGGCGGAGCTGCCGGGCATCATGACCATGACGTCGGCCAGCGGCACGACGATCTGGGGATCTTCCTCGCGCGGCGTGATCAGCAGGGCGGCCGCGCCGACCGCGAGGCTGATGAGGATCAGCAGGATCGACAGGTTCCCTTTCAGGAACGCCTGCAGGATCCCGGAGGTGAAGGATTGTTTGCGTTCTTCCATCATGGTCAGCCCTCCTGGACGGGGACGGCGAGGATCACGTCGCCGGCGCGCAGGCCGGAGAGGATTTCGACCTGGTCGCCGCGGGCGGGGCCGGTCTTGACGAGGCGCCGGAACGCGCGGCCGTCGCGGACGACCTGGACGAACGCGAGCTGGCCGATGCGCGCGACGGCGGAAGCCGGCACGAAAACGGCTTCGCGCGGCTCGGCGTCCACCCACAGGCGGCCGAACGTGCCGGGCAGGACGTCGCCTTCGACGCCGTCGAGGTGCACCTTGACGAGCTGGGTGCGGGTGGCGGCATCCACTTCGCTGACGATTTCGGCGACGGTGCCCGGGAAGACGCGCGCCGGGCGGTCGAGGGCCACTTCGACGGCTTGGCCGAGGGCGAGGCGATCGACCAGGCGGACAGGCACGGGCGCTTCGAGGCGCATGCGCAGCGGATCGTAGACGGCCAGCAGCGGCATGCCGGGGGCGGCCAGGTCGCCGGCCTCGATGCGGCGCTCGGTGACGACGCCGTCGATGGGCGACTCCACCTGTGCGTAGGTGAGCATGACCTTGACCTCTTCGACCTGCGCCTGGGCGGCGGTGAACATCGAGCGGGCCGCGGTCAGCATCTGGTCGGTGGTGGCCTGG
Source organism: Kiritimatiellia bacterium (assembly GCA_035450765.1). Classification (GTDB taxonomy): domain Bacteria; phylum Verrucomicrobiota; class Kiritimatiellia; order CAIQIC01; family Lenti-01; genus Lenti-01. Next base: position 5,028 of record DAOTNL010000019.1, read on the forward strand.
TTCTCGAACAGCTTCTGGGCGCGCTCGTATTCGGTCCGGGCCTGGCCGAGCTGGGCTTCGGCGGCGGCCAGCTTCTGGCGGATGTCGCGGGCGTCGAGGACGACGAGCTTCTGGCCTTTCTTCACGCGGTCGCCGGCGGAAACGAACACCTGCTCGACGGCGGCCGGGATGCGGGCACTCAGGTTGATCTTTTCTTCGGAGGCCGCGGTGCCGACGACTTCGACCCGCACGGGGGCGGTTTCGGCTTTCACGGCGATCGTCGCGGCGCCTTCCGGCACGGCGAAACCTGCTTCGTGCGCCAACTTTCCGGGTTTGGTTTTCGCGCCGAGGAAGCCTCCGGACCAGACGACGACGGCCGCGAGGCCGACGAGACCGAGGATGAGTTTGAAGTATTTTTTAAAGTTGTTGGCTAATTTCACGGCATGGCCTCCTGGGGGATTCAATGTCCAATGTCCAATAATCAATATCCAATGTTCAATTCACTGAAGTCTGACCTCTATTCTTCGCCCAGCTCGCCCTTGGCGCGCCGGAGGTTCGAAAGGGCGGTCAAATAATCGTAGCGCGCAGCGGCGGCGCGGGTTTCGGTGGCGGTGACGCCGACCTGGGTCTGGAGCAGGAGGGCGACGTCCACCGCGCCCTGCTGGTACTGTTCCTGGACGATGCGCCGGGCTTCCTGCGCGGTTTCGAGGCTCTTGCGGGCGACTTCGAGGCGCTCCCAGGCTTCCTGCGCGCCGAGGAAGGCCTGCTGCAGGTCGAGCTTGAGGTTGAGGCGGGCCTTTTCCTCGTCGGCGCGGGCGGCGGCCAGATCGGCGCGGGCGGCGCGGACGGCGGCGCGGGTGCGGGCGCCGTCGAAGACGTTGATTTCGGCCATGACGCCGGCGACGTAGCTGTCCTGGAAATCGCTGGCGTCCTCGCTGTCGAGGTCGTAGGACCCGAAGGCGCTGACGGTCGGGTAGTAGCCGCCCTGGGCCTTGCGGACGTCCTGTTCCTTGATCCGGCGCATCAGCTGGGCGGCGCGGAACTCGGGCCGGTCTTCGTAGGCCAGGGGATTCGTGCATTTCGGCGGCGGGGCGGCGAGTTCGGCCTCGGCCGGAGCCGCGATGGAGTCGGCGGACACGAGGTCTTCGCCGATGGCGGCATTGAGGGCGGCCAGCGCGAGCTGCGCGCCGTTGCGGGCCCGGATGAGGTCTTCGTTGGCCTGGGCGAGCTGGGTTTCGAGATTCAGGACGTCGGTCTTGACCGCGCCGCCGGCTGCGAAGCGTTCGCGGGCGATGCGCAGGCTCTCCTCGATGCTCTCGATCGCTTTCGCCTGGACGTCGGCGAAGGCCTGCGCCTGCAGGACGCCGTAGAAGCCGCGGGTCACGTCGTGGACGAGCTGGTTGCGGGCGGCGGCGAAAGCCTGCGCGCCGGCCTCGGTGCCGAGGCGGGCCATGTTCTTGCCGGCGGCGCGCTGCAGATCGAACAGCCGCCACTGGGCGCCGACGCTGCCGCGCACGTTTTCGGCGTCTTCGGGCTCGTTGGGATTGAACGCGGGATCCTGCATGTTCAGCTGCCGCTGGTTGAGCTGCATCATGAAGGCCTGGATCGGATTGTCGCTGCGGGTGTAGGAAGCCGAGAGGCCGATGGACGGATAGTAGTAGGACCGCGCCTGCGCGAGCATGGCCTCGGCGGCATCGATGCGGCTGGCCGCGGCCTGCAGCGTGGGGGAGTTCTCCAGCGCGGCGGCGACGGCGTCGTCGAGGGTGACGGCCCGCGCAGCGGGGGCGGCCACAACGGCGGCGATAGCGAGCAAACGGAGGAATTTCATGTACGGGCTCCTTTCTTGGCGCGCATGCAGTTCAAAATGGTCAGCGAGCGGCGGTCGCCGACGGAATACCAGACTTCCTTGCCGCGGCGTTCGGCGGCGACCAGGCCGGCGCGCAGCATTTTCTTGAGGTGCCCGGAGACGCCGGCCTGGGGCAGGCCCAGCCGCTCCACGAGGCCGTGGACGGGGACGGAATCCTCGGATTCGAGGATGTCCACGATCTTGAGCCGGTAGGGATGGGCGAGGAGCTTGAGAACCTTCGCCATCCGGGCCAAATCCTCGATCGTCAGGTTCTGGGGACAAGGCTGGACGTTCGCTTTCATGCCCGTGAACATATATCATTCCTGATATATGTCAATATTAAAATATGTTAAAAGGCTTATTCCGCGGAACCGGGGAGTTTCCGGAAGGAATACAGGGGTTTTTCGGCGAAAAAGGTCGGGTCGGCCAGCTGGGAGCGCACGAACGCCTCGACGTCGGCCGTGGTGGCCGTCAGGACCGAAGGTTTCTCGTTCGTGGAAGCGACGGCCAACATGGACAGATTCGCTTGCGCGGCGCGCGCGCCGAAGGAATCCAGATCGACTTCGAACAGCTCCAGGGAATCGCCGGCGAACACGGCCTTGAACAACAGATGCCCGGGCAGGCGGACGTACGTGCCGAGGTCTTCTTGCGCCTCGGGGCCCGCAACCAGCAGGAGCACGTCGTCGATACGGTGGAGATTGGCCATGAAACGGCTAGTTTCGTTCCGCTTCTGAACCAGCAGGACCGAATAGGCGAAATCGGAAGAGTTGGTGGATTCGGCGAAGAAGGCGGCGTGTTCTTGCCGGGCGTCGTACCACCCCCCGAGCAGCGAAGGATCGTCCACGCGGGTGTCGTCGGTGAGCCAGGGATAGAGGGACTGGACGACGCAACCGGCGCCGAGCAGGAGCGCGGCCAGCGGCAACAGGATTTTCTTCATGGCGACCTCCTCGGGCGCGCTTCCGTCTCAGCGGGATGCGCGCGCGGCTGCGGCATTTTTGCGGGCGCGGGCGAAAAAGAACCAGGCCACGGCGCTGAGTCCAAGCAGGATTCCGCCGGGCAAGTACCGGGAATACAGCCGGCCGGTCCCGGGGGCCGGCGCCGACGGATCGATCGGCGGCGGCGCCAGCTGCCACGGCTCGGGCACGTTGCCGTTGGCCAAGGCGGCACGGATGGGCGCGTCGTCATAGCCGGCCGCCTCAACGAGAGCGTTGCCGCAAGCGAGCTGGTAGCGGGCGCCGGGCGCGGCGATCCAGACCAGGCGATAGTCCGGGCCGTACGCGCGGATGCCGCTGAATTTGACGGCCGAAGCATTGGCGTGCTGGACGACGACGCGCAGCCGGTCCGCGCGCTGTTCGGGAAAACGGACGACCATCGCGTTCGTGGCGAATTCGGGCACCGAGATGCGGGAAACGACGCCGTCGGCGACGGGGCGCCAGCGCTCGCCGCCGGGCACCAGAACGGTGACCAGGCGGTTGAAATCCCGCACCGGGGAGGCGAATTCAACCTGCGTCAGCGGCGCGCGGCGGGCGTCGAGGATGAATTCGGTGGTCCGGGCCGCCAAATCCCGGCTCGTTTCGACGCCTGCCGGCGGCCATTCCCGAAGAACGGGCTCGACGGACGGCTCAACGGCTGTTTGCCAGAAGCCGATGCCGCCGACCTGGAACGAATTCAGGCGCATTTCCTCGGCGCGCGCGGCCTTCTGGCCGTCCGCCGCGACGAGCCGGACGAACGGTTCGGCGCGCTCGGGGGGCACCGCGGCGATTTCGATCTGGAAGGCCCGGCACTCGTTGGCGGGCAGGGGCACGAGCGTGCGGCGGAATTCCAGCAGGCGGGAATAGTCGTAGATCAGGCTCTCGGCGAGCGGCTGCCAGAACTGGTTGTCGGCGCTGCCGACGATCCGGACCGCGCGGATGAAATCGCGCAGAGGCGTGCGGATTTCGACGGCGTTGGCCGCGGGCGCGTCGGGATCCAGGTCGCAGCGGACTTCGAAGCGGTTGCCGCTCAGTTCGCGGATTTCGCCGACGCGCGCGGCGACGGGCCGGCGCACGCCGCGCTCGCGCGGCTCGACGAGCGGTTCGACGAGAAAGGGAATTTCGCGGAAATCGCCGTCGAACAGGCGCAGATCGGAAAATCCGGCCCGGGTGGCGGCGAAGACGGCGGCGTCGAGGCGGATTTCGGCCAGCGCGGGCGCGCGTCCGGCGGGCCCGGACACGTCGCGCACCTGGGCGAAATCGGCCGGCACGGCGGCCCAGGCGACCTGGCCCGCCAGCAGAACAATCGGAATGAGGACGTTCGGCTTCATGTCCGGGATTTTCGTCGCCCGCCCGCCGGAATTCAATCCCCAATTCCGGATGGCGGCTTCAGGGCTCCCGCGCCCAGCCGGCGGCGCGGGCGACGGCTTTGCGCCAGCCGGCCAGCAGCGCTTCGCGCCGGGCGGCGGGCATGGCGGGCGCGAAGGTTTTTTCCGCGGGATGCGCGGCCAGGGTTTGGGGCGTGTGCCAGCCGAGGGCCAGCGCCGCGAGCGCGGCGGCGCCGCGGGCGGTGGATTCCATGCTGGCCGGGCGTTCGATGGGGCAGCCGAGGACGTCGGCCTGGAACTGCATGAGGAAATCGTTGGCGGCGGCCCCGCCGTCCGCGCGCAGGACCGCCAGCGGCCGGCCGCCGTCGGCGGCCATGGCGGCGGCGACGTCGGCGCACTGGTAGGCGATGGCTTCCAGCGCGGCGCGGACGATCTGGGCGCGGCCGGTGCCGCGGGTGAGGCCGAGGAGCGCGCCGCGCGCGTACATGTCCCAGTGCGGCGCGCCGAGGCCGGCGAAGGCGGGCACGAAGTACACGCCGCCGGTGTCGGGAATCGAGCGCGCGATGGGATCGGAATCCGCCGCGTGGGTCAGGATGTTCAGTTCGTCGCGCAGCCATTGGAGGACGGCGCCGCCGATGAAGACGCTGCCTTCGAGGGCGTAGGAGGGGGCGCCGGGGCGGGTCTGGGCGGTGAGGGTGGTGAGCAGCCCGTTGCGGGAGACGACCGGGGTGGCGCCGACGTTTGTCAGCAGGAAGCAGCCGGTGCCGTAGGTGTTCTTGGCCTGGCCCGGTTCGAAGCAGCCTTGGCCGAAGAGCGCGGCCTGCTGGTCCCCGGCGATGCCGGCGACGGGGGGCCGGCGCAGGGTCCAGCCCGGCAGTTCGCATTCGGCGGCGATTCCGGACGACGGTACGACTTCCGGCAGCATGGAGACCGGGATGCCGAACAGGTCGAGGAGTTTCTCGTCCCAGCGCAGGTCGTGGATGTTGAACAGCAGCGTGCGCGCGGCGTTGGTGTAGTCGGTGGCGTGGCGCCGGCCGCCGGACAATTTCCAGACCAGCCAGGCATCGATCGTGCCGCAGAGCAACTCGCCGCGGCGGGCGGCGTCGCGCGCGCCGGCGACGTGGTCGAGGATCCATTCGATCTTGGTGGCGGAAAAGTAGGCGTCGAGGACGAGCCCGGTTTTCTCGCGGATCCGGTCGGCCAGGCCCCGCCGGCGGAGTTCGTCGCATCGTTCGGCGGTGCGGCGGCACTGCCAGACGATGGCGTTGTGGATGGGTTTTCCCGTGTGGCGGTCCCAGACCACGACAGTTTCGCGCTGGTTGGCCACGGCGAGGGCGGCGATCGCCTCCGGGCCGCAGCCGGCGCGTTCGACGACTTCGAGCAGCACGGCGAGCTGCGACTGCCAGATCGTTTCGGGATCGTGTTCGACCCAGCCCGGCTGCGGGTAGAGCTGGGGGAATTCGCGCTGGGCGGAAAAACGGGGCCGCAGGTCGCGGTCGAACAGCAGCGCGCGCGAACTGGTCGTGCCTTGGTCGAGGGCGAGGATGTATTCCGGCATGGCGTTCTCCGGCGGCGGGGCGGGTGCCGTCCCGCACGGCCAAACTATCGGCCCGCGGCGCGCGCAAGGCGAGGAAATTCCGCCGGGCGCCGCAACGGGGCGGGGCGGCGGCGTCCGATCAGCCGGCCTGGGTCCAGTCGTGGTCGCGCTTGCGCTTGCGGTCGACTTCCTTGAGGAAATATTTGCGCAGGCGGACGACTTCCGGGGTGGCCTCGACGAGCTCGTCGTCGTTGATGTATTCGAGGGCTTCCTCGAGCGAGAGCCGGGTGGCGGGGGCGGCGAAGAGCTTGCGGTCGGCGCCGGCGGCGCGGATGTTGGTGAGCTTCTTGGCGCGCTGCACGTTGACGACGAGGTCGTTGTCCTTGCAGTGTTCGCCGACGATCTGGCCTTCGTAGCACCAGTCGCCGGGATCGACGAAGAAGATGCCGCGGTCCTGGAGGCCGTCGAGGGCGTACATGTTGGCGCGGCCTTCCTCCATGCTGACGAGGGCGCCGTTGAGGCGCTGGGGGATGTCGTCGCGCATGGGCTCGTAGCGCAGGAAGCGGTGGTTGATGATCGCCTCGCCGCTGGTGGCGGTGACGAGCTTGGTGCGCAAGCCGATGAGGCCGCGGGTGGGGATGACGAATTCGAGGACGGTGCGGCCGCCGGCGGCGTGCATGCGCTGCATGAGGCCCTGGCGCTTGCCGACGTTCTCGATGACGGGGCCGGTGGAGGCGTCGGGCGTGTCCACGACGAGGGTTTCGACGGGTTCGTGGCGGACGCCGTCGATGGTCTTCACGATGACGCGCGGGCGGGAGATGGTCAGCTCGTAGCCTTCGCGCCGCATGTTCTCGATCAGGACGGCCAGATGCAGGACGCCGCGGCCGCTGACCTTGAAGGAGCCCTCGCCGACTTCCGCGAACGAGAGCGCGACGTCCTTCTGCGTTTCGCGGTAGAGCCGTTCGCGGATGTGGCGGGAGGTCAGATACTTGCCGGCGGAGCCGAAACCGGGCGAATCGTTGATGCGGAACGTCATCGAAATCGTCGGCGCGTCGAGCGTGATGGGGTCGAGCGGCTCGGGAAAATCGACGGGCGCAAGCGTGTCGCCGATGTCCACGCCTTCGACGCCGTGGACGGCGCAGAGGTCGCCGCATTCGACCTGCGTCGTTTCCTTGCGGCCGAGGCCCTCGAAGGTATAGAGCGCGCGGACCTTGCAGGGCAGGACGCTGCGGTCCTGCTTGACGAGGGCCAGGGGGCGGGACGCGTCGAGCGTGCCGCGGCGCACGCGGCCGATGCCGATGCGGCCGGTGTAGTCGGAATAGTCGAGCGTCGTGACCTGCATCTGGACGGGGCCGTCGTCCAGCTTCGGGGCCGGGACGTGCTGGACGATGGCGTCGAGGAGCGGAACGATGGAATCGCGCGGGTCCTTCTGCAGGTCGCGGACGGCCCAGCCGTCGCGCCCGGCGGCGTAGAGGACGGGGAAATCGAGCTGGTCGTGGGACGCGCCGAGTTCGACGAACAGGTCGAAAATCTCGTTGAGCACTTCGTCGTGGCGTTCGGCGGGCTTGTCGATCTTGTTGAGGACGACGAGGGGCTTGAGGCCCAGCTTGAGGGCCTTGTCGAGGACGAAGCGGGTCTGGGGCATGGGGCCTTCGGCGGCATCGACGAGCAACAGGACGCCGTCGGCCATGTTGAGGACGCGCTCGACCTGCCCGCCGAAGTCGGCGTGGCCGGGGGTGTCGATGACGTTGATCTTCACGCCGGCGTGGCGGACGGAGACGTTCTTGGCGAGGATGGTGATGCCGCGCTCGCGCTCGAGGTCGTTGCTGTCGAGGATGCAGTCCTGGGCGGCGGTTTCGCCTTCGGCCACGTGGAGCTGGCGCAGGATGGCGTCCACGAGCGTGGTCTTGCCGTGGTCGACGTGGGCGATGATGGCGACGTTGCGGATGTGGGAAACGGTTTTCATGGGAAGCCGGGGAACGGGGTTCAGAGGTCAGGGTTCAGGAGGCAGGGGACAGCCGGCCGCGGGGTGCGGCGGGAAAACGGCGGCGGGCGCGCGTCAGGCGCGGCGGCGGCCGGAAGCGTCGCGGAAGACGTCGCAGGGGAATGTCAGGACGGGCTTCATTTGCGGGGCGGCATGATACGGCAAACGGCGCGGATGGCAAGCGCCATTCAGGAGTCAGGGGACAGGTGTCAGGGTTCAGGGAACAGCCGGAGTACCGAAATCCTGAACCCCGAACCCTGAATCCTGAGCCCGGACGCCTAGTCCCCGTTGATGGGGCAGGGACGGATGTCCCAGATTTCCTCGGCGTACTGGGCGATGGTGCGGTCGGTGCTGAACTTGCCGGAGTTGGCGACGTTCAGGATGGCCATCTTCGCCCAGCGCTCCCGGTCCTCGAAAACCTGCGAGATCTTGGCCTGGCATTCGACGTAGGCGTCGAAATCGGCGAGCACGAGGAAATAGTCGCCGTGGGTCAGCAGGACGTCCCAGATGGGCTGGTAGAGGCCGGGCTGGTCGAGGTTGAAGAAGTTGTTCTTGATGGCGTCGAGGACGCGCCGGATGGCCGGATTGGCGTGGTAGAGGTCCCACGGGTTGTAGCCGGCGCGGCGGCGGGCTTCGACTTCTTCGACGGTCAGGCCGAAAAGGAAGAAGTTGTCCGCGCCGACCTCCTGGCGGATTTCGACGTTGGCGCCGTCGAGGGTGCCGACGGTCAGCGCGCCGTTGAGCTGGAACTTCATGTTGCCGGTGCCGCTGGCCTCGGTGCCGGCGGTGGAGATCTGCTCGGAGAGGTCGGCGGCGGGGATGATGCGCTCGGCGAGGGACACGCGGTAGTCCGGCAGGAACGCGACGTTCATGCGGTTCTTCATCGCGGGGTCGTGGTTGACGACGGAGGCGACGTCGTTGATGAGCTTGATGATCAGCTTGGCGAGGAAGTAGCCCGGCGCGGCCTTGCCGGCGAACAGGTAGGTGCGCGGCGTGAAGGGCGCCTGCGGGTTGGACTTCAGCTCGAAGTACTGGTGGATGATGTCGAGCGCGTTGAGGAGCTGGCGCTTGTACTCGTGCATGCGCTTGACCTGGACGTCGAACAGCGAATCGACGTTGACGGCCACGCCCAGCTCGCGCCGGATCAGGTCGGCCAGGCGCACCTTGTTCTCGCGCTTGACGGCCATGAACCGCTTCTGGAAATCGCGGTCGTCGGCGAACGCCTCGAGTTTCTTGAGCTGGCCGAGGTCGGTGATCCAGCCGGAGCCGATTTTCTCCGTGACGAGGTCGGCGAGGCCGGGATTGGCCTTGAGCAGCCAGCGGCGGGGGGTGATGCCGTTGGTCTTGTTGTTGAAGCGCGCGGGCCACAGCTCGTAGAAATCCTTGAACAGGGTGGATTGCAGCAGCTGCGAGTGCAGCGCGGCCACGCCGTTGACGGAGTGGGAGCCAACGACGGCCAGGTAGGCCATGCGGACCTCGCGCCCGGGCGCCTCCTGGATGAGCGACATGCGCGCGATCCGGTCGTGGTCGCCGGGATAGCGCGTGGCGATCTCGCGCAGGAAGCGGCGGTTGATCTCGAAGATGATCTGGAGGTGCCGCGGCAGGATGGCCTCGAACAGGGCGACCGGCCAGCGCTCGAGGGCTTCGGGCATCAGGGTGTGGTTGGTGTAGCCGAAGGTGCGGACCACGATGGACCAGGCGTCGTCCCATTCGAGCTGCTCGTCGTCGAGCAGGATGCGCATGAGTTCGGCGATGGCCAGCGCCGGATGGGTGTCGTTGAGCTGGATGGCCACCTTGTCGGGGAAGGCGTGGATTTCGTTGCCGTCGGCCTTGAAGCGGCGGACGATGTCGTGCAGCGAGCAGGCGACGAAGAAATACTGCTGCTTGAAGCGCAGCTCGCGGCCCTGCTCGATGTTGTCGTTGGGATAGAGGACCTTGGTGATGTTCTCCGTCAGCGTCTTGGCCTCGTAGGCCTTCATGTAGTCGCCGTTGTTGAAGAAGGTGAGGTTGAAGTCCTCGGTGGACTTCGCTTCCCACAGGCGCAGGTTGTTGACGGTGCGGTTGCCGTAGCCGGGGATGGGGATGTCGTAGGGAATGCCGAGGACGGTTTCGTAGTCCGTCCAGCGGGCGCGGAGCCGGCCGTTCTGCTCCTCCATCTGGACGCGGCCGCCGAAGTGGACTTCGAACTGCGACTCGGGGCGCTCGATTTCCCAGGGATTGCCGTAGCGGAGCCAGTTGTCGGGTTCCTCGACCTGGTAGCCGTCCCGCAGGGTTTGGCGGAAGATGCCGTAGTCGTAGCGGACGCCGTAGCCGTAGCCGGGCAGCTGGAGGGTGGCCAGCGAGTCGAGGAAACAGGCCGCGAGGCGGCCGAGGCCGCCGTTGCCGAGCCCCGCGTCGCGCTCGAGGTCGCGCAGGAAGTCCCACGACAGGCCGAGGTCGGCCATGGCCTGGGTGACGGTCTCGTCGAGCTGCAGGTTGATGACGTTGTTGCCCATGGCGCGGCCGATGAGGTACTCCATGGAGAGGTAGTAGGCCCGCTTGGCGCCGGTCTTGTGGTAGGTGACGCTCGTGCGGATCCAGCCGTCCACGAGGCGGTCGCGGATGGCCAGCGCCAGCGCGTAGTAGCGGTCGTGGTCCGTGGCGGAAAACTCGTCCTTGGCGAGGGAATACTTGAGGTGGTTCAAGTAGCTGCACTTGATGGCTTCGACGGAATTGTCGCGGCTGCCGTTGCAGGGGGCGGCGGGATTCTTCGTTTTTCCGTTGGCGGTCATGGTCGGTAACTCCTGTTCAAATGGTCGCGGCCGGCCCCGGCAAGGGGTAAACCGTTTCGCGCATCGTAGGGCGCGCCCGCCGCGGAGTCAAGGGAACAAGCTGCACTCGCGCGTTGCACGCCGGTGCCGCGGTCGCTACAGTACGCCCCGAATGAGCGAACCTCTGGTCAGCGTGTGCATCGGGACCTTCAACCGGAAGGACTACGTCCGGGAATGCGTGGACTCGGCGCTGGCGCAAACGTGGCCCAACAAGGAAATCGTCGTCGTGGACGATGCCTCCACGGACGGCACGCGCGAACTGCTGCAAGGTTACGGATCCGCCATCCGACTAATCCTGCGCGAAACCAATTCTGGCATTTGTCCGGTCACGCGCAACCAGGCCGCCCGGGCCGCCCGGGGCGAATTCGTTGCGTTCCTGGATTCGGACGACGTCTGGCATCCGGAGAAACTGGCGAAGCAAATGGCCTTTATGGCAGCGCATCCGGACATTCTTTTATGCCACACGTTGTGCAATGTGATCGATGAACGCTCGCGGGTTGTCGGCGTGCGACACGGCGCAGGCGTAGTGCCTCCGACGGGCATGATTTTTGAGAGGTTGTTAGATCACTGTTGGATTACGATCTCCACGGTCATGGCGCGAAAAACATTGTTCGAAGAAGTGGGATGGTTCAATCCCGAGCCGCCTTATGGCTATCTCGGCGAAGATCATGAATTTTTCCTCCGCGTGGCGCGGCGGCATTCCATAGGCTTGGTGCCCGAGGTGTTGGCCGGATTCCGCAAAGCGGGACAGGGGATCACGGCGAAGAACTGGCGCGCCAATCCGGAGCCGGTACCATTGTTTCAGGCGTTGTTGGAGCGCCTGGATATCTGGGGTGGGGTGGTGCCTCGGAACCGCATGGTGCGAGCCATATTGGACAAATGCGACGACAATGCCTATTTCTACCGCAAGGCGCGGCAATGGCACCGGGCGGCTTGGTTTACCTGGCAAGCGCTGAAAGTCGCTCCCGCGGATAGACGCGCTTGGAGGCATTTATTGGCCAGCGCCATGCATAGGGTCGCATGAACAGAAAAGCTCCGTTTTTTGCCGTGGGCTTTTTGCCGTCGGCGTTTTCAACGATTTCCGGCATGTGGCCGGTGTTCCAAGTACTAGCCGCAACGCCGCTGGAATTCTCTCCGATCTGGGAACGGCTGCAAAAGCACAGCTGGACGTTGGGCAACGTACTGCGGCAGTGGGGAATCCGGCGCTACGGTTCGACTTGGAACGCCTTGGTCCCGGGGTGGGACGAGGCGCGGTTCCTGCGCGCGTTGCCGCGCAGCACGGAGCCGTATCCGCTCCATTTCGTTTGGGGCGAATTCGGCGCGCCCCGGCGTGCGGAACCATATCGGCGCAAAGGCGCGCGGGTGGTGGTCAGCGTCCATTGCAGCGCGCGGCGCTGGGATTCCGTGTGGCTCCGGCCGGACGGCTATGCGCAGGCCGACATGGTCGTGCTGACATCGGAAAGCCAGCGCCCATTCGTGGCGCGCCACGTCCCGGCCGAGCGCATTCGCACGATTCTGCACGGCGTGGTGGCGGACTATTTCACGCCGCCGGCGCAGCGGGCGCCGCGGACCGGCAAGTTCCGGATGTTCATGCTGGGCGACACCGAGCGCGACCACGAATTCGCCGCGCAGGTGGCGGCGCGGCTGCCGGCGGACCGGTTCGAGTGGCGGATCCGGACGGTCTCGCACGAGAAGTCGTTCTACGCCGGCATTCCGTGCGTGAATCTTTTGCCGCGGCTGACGGATGCGGAGATGCTGGAGGAATACCGGCAGGCGGACGTGCTGGCGATGCCGATGCTGGACAGCGCGGCGAACAACGTGATTCTCGAGAGCATGGCCTGCGGCACGCCGGTGATGGTCAACCGCGTCGGCGGCGTGCCGGAGTACGTCGATCCCGACTGCAACTTCCTGATGAACAAAGACCACAATGTAGACGAATGGGTGGAAAAGCTGCTTGGGCTGGAGAAAAACCGCGACGTCGCGGAGCGGATGCGCCAGGCGACTCGGACATGGGCCGCGCGGTTCGATTGGAAGATCGTGGCGGATGAATACCGGGCAATGTATCGGCAAGTGCTGGTACGCGGATGATGGAGGCGCGGCGGGCCATTGCGGGAGACCCCACCCGACATATACGGGATGCCGGTTTACAAAACCTGCCCCGCGCCCGCCCCATCCTTATGGACGGGGAGTGAAAGCGTCATCCTCCAATTGGAGGATGAATGTGAATTTGGGAGTGCCCTGCACTTCTTTGGCCCCCCACCAGATTTCCCGATGGCCGGTCCAGAGGATTTGATATTCGTCGGGAAAGACAATTTCCATGAAGCCCCGGGTGCCAATCCAATCCAAATCTTCAGAATCCATGATGTAGCGGATATTGAGCTGCCGCAGAAAGGCCCGGGTAGCATCTAGCCCCTGGTGTGTTGCCCGTACATATTCCATGGAGTTGGCCAGTCCGTCCAGATTCACAATGCAATAATTGGGGAGCAAGAAGCCGAAAATTCCCGAATTGGAACTGGCAATGACCGTGCCGGGCGGTATGTGTTGCTGGATAAAAGGCCGGGCATCATCAATGGATAAGGCCACTGCATTGACCCGGGGTAGGAACATGCCGAATCGGATTCGCATGGTGTACGGGTAACTGGCCCAAAGCAACACGGCGAAGACGATGCCGATGTACAAGAATCGTAGTCCAGAGGGGCGGAGCGGCTGGTCGCAACCCAACGAATCAAGCGTACGGGATGCCATCCAGCAGATTCCGATGGCCAGCGCGGCATACTCGGGGACATGGTACCAAACCCCGTAGAAAAAATAATTGCGCAGCATTGTCGTGTGCAACAGGAAGTTGAGCAAAGCATAGCCGACCAAAATCGCCAAGGCCTCGGCCGCCGGCGAGGCCGCAGGTCGAATATGTTTGCGGCGATTTCGCCAGGCGCCGGCCATCGCAATCGCCAGCGATATGGCTAAAGCGACAGGGAGGCACGCCACTCCCCATTTGACCACGCGAGAGAATCCCGACTGCCAATAATATTCCAAGCCCAGATCCTTGACGATTTGGAGCCCGCGACCAAAGGTGACCAAGGTGTCCCGGGTGAAGATATCCGGCCGGTGGTGGATGAGGCCGCCTCCCGAAGCGATTTTGGCAACGCCGCTGGTTGGCAAGAATGAGCCAAATTCACCTTGTGCAAAAAGGAACCAAGGGACGGCAACCAGGAGGGCGGCGATTCCGGTCGCTGCCAATGTTTGAATGGAATTGCGGTTGATTCCTTTGAAGGCCCATAATGTGACCAGGGCGAACGGAACGACCACGATCCCGGCAGTGACGCGCGCAAGGGCCAGCATCCCGATGAGCAAGCCCGATACCGCTGCCCGGGGCAGGCTGAGTTTCAGCCCGTTCGACCATAGATTGAGCAAGACCATGAGCAAGAAGAAATGAAGCGCGTTTTCCTTGCCCCGGGTGAATATTTCGCACATTTGCAGGTTGAAACAGAACATGCAGGCGATGGCCGCGCCGGCGGCCACGGGCGACATCCGCAGTCGTAGGGCAAAGCGATACAAAAGCCAAACGGACAAGGCGTACAAGCCGGTTGCCGCGGCCATGGTCCATTGGAGCACGGCGCCGATGTCCCGCACCAGCAAGGCGACGCCCATGTTGACCAGCATCCACAAAGGCTGCCACCCGTATGTTTTGTTGATGCCGTCAAAGGTGACGAATCCCGTTTCCACCCATTTAAATGCCGGAACGGTATAGTAAAAGGAATCATCTTCGATGCTGGCAGCTAGCAGCAGCGGATCCGTTCCAAATATTGCATGCAACCGGAACGCAACGCAGAGCGCCAAGCAGATCAGGACGATGGCCTGGCCGAGGGGATGTGATTTGTGGATCACGACATAGTGCTTTCAGGTCCGACGCTCGATCTTCAAGCGCCTTGAAGATTCAAAATACCGCTGGTCTATCCAACCGTAAAATAGTAAGCATTTTTCAGCGGGAATACAATGGCAACATGCTTATTTCTGAGAAGGGCTTTCGTGTTCGGTCGCTGGAGCGGGTTTGGTGCCTGGATCGACGATCATCGGGCGAAAACGAAACGACTGGGAGGAGTGAAGTGTTTGAGGGCTGCGTGGATGAACCAACGGGTACCACTGGAATCCGGTGTAAATTGGGCGCGGCCGGTCCTGTTCATTGTCCCGCCGCCGGCCACGAATTCTGGGTGGGCGGGAACATATCCAGCGGGAGGCGGGCGACCCATGGATTTTAGACGGCATGGCATTCGGACGTCGCATCGGGCTTGTGCAAATTGGATCGATCGGAAGACCGACGGCGCGCGATCCTGGGCGATGTATTGCCAAGAGGGGACGCCCGGGTAATGGAACGGTTGGACTATTTTTTCCGGCGCCTGCTGCTGATGGTGCCGACGTTCATCGGAATCACGTTCGTCTGTTTCGCGCTGTGCCAGGTGGTGCCGGGCGGGCCGGTGGAGCAGGCGTTGGCGAAAATGCGCGGGCTGGGCGCGGCGGCGGCGCCCAGCGATTCCGCCGGGCCGGCTTCCCGTCCCGATTTCGCCGTGCTCGTCTATCCCGTCATCTCCATGGATGCGTTGGCCGATGCCGGGTCCCGATACGAACTCCTGGGGCCGGATCCGTCGCCGGAACAAATCGTCGCCTATTCCGCCGATCGAAGGGTGACGGCGGAAACGGCTCCCGCATTTCTGGTGCACGCCCGGGACGATGCGGTGGTCTCCGTGGAAAACAGCCGGCGGTTCCATGCGGCCTTGCAGTCCCACTCCGTTCCCAGCGCGTGCCTCGAATTGGACTCCGGCGGACACGGCCTCGGCTATGGCGGCCCGCTGTGGGCGATTTGGCAGGCGCAGTCCTTGGCTTGGCTGCGCACCCAGGGTTTGATTGGACCGCCGGTTGCCGGCGGCGAATAGGATTTGCATGTCCGGGTCGAATGATGACACTATTCCGGGTCCATGGAATCGGCCCGGCATCACGTTGCCCCGCTGACCAGCATCCGGATTTTCGCCGCGGTGTTGGTGGTCGTATACCACTATGGACGAGGGGTATGGCCCTTCTCCGAAGGCGCTCTCCACCGCATCTCGGCTTCCGCCGGTTCGTCCGTCGCCTTTTTCTTTTTCCTGTCCGGCTACATCTTGGCCTATGCCTATCAGGGCTACGCTTGGCGCCAGGCGGGAGGCCTGCGCAACTATTACGTGGCCCGGTTGGCGCGCATCTATCCGCTGTATCTGCTGGCGCTGGTTGCCGCGATCGCGGTGGGATGGGGCAACGTCTATTGGGATCGCCTGTCCGTTTTGGCTGCGGCGGTGGATGTTCCGATCCATGCCGGCTTGCTGCAGGCGTGGATCCCCGACCGCGTCTTCCGGTGG
>DAOTNL010000020.1:0-20786 GCA_035450765.1 Kiritimatiellia bacterium
CCCGTCGGGAAACTCGTCGCCCACCACGTTGTCCTCGCCGACCGCCTCGATGCCCGGTCCGCTGAAAGCGATGGTCGCCCCGCCGTTGGTCTCGAAGCCGATGCGGTTCTCCCGGATCCTGCCGCGGTCGCCCTCCAGCCGGATGCCGTGCGCATTGCTGAAAACCAGATTGTGCCGGAACTCGCAGTCGTTGCCGGCGATGCGCACCCCGCCGATCGCGAACAGCCGCGAATACCGGATGGAATTGAAGTCGCCGACGACCGAGATGCTGAAGTTGGTCGTCTCGTGGTCGCTGACGTCGCACTGGGAGATCTCGTTGCTGTGGCCGGCCACGGCCAGCCGGTTCGTGATCGCGCAGCGGTAGACGTAGTTGCCGTCGCCAAACAGCTCCAGCTCGGACATCTCGACGTCGGCGAGCGACAGATTCGTGCCGAGCGCCACCCGCAGCGCCGCGCCCGTGAAGGTATTGGCCAGAATGTCGCCCGAACCGATCCGCAGATACAGGCTGTTCGACGCGCAATCGAACGTGTTGCCGGACAGCGTGGCCTGTCCGGCCCTAAGCTCGCCGCCGTGGAACTCGTTGTTGAGCACCGTGCCCGACGCCAGCAAGACGGCCTCGGGATGGCGCCGCGCCAAGTCCAGCAGCGCCGCCAGGCGCCCCGGCTGCGACACGTCGTCGGCATCCTGCCGCGCGATCCACGGCGCGGAAGCCCGGGCGCAACCATCGATCAGCGCGCGGGTCAGTCCTTCGTTCTTCTTGTGCACGACTTTCAGGCGGGAATCCGTCTTGGCGGCCTCGTCGAGAATCGCGGCGGACCCGTCGGTCGAACCGTCGTCGACGACGATGAACTCCAATTCCACGCCCTCTTGCGAGAGGATGCTCGCCAGCGCCGCCGGCAGCGTGCGGGCGTCGTTGAACGCGCTCATCACGACGGACACGCCGGGAACGCCGGCCGCCGGCCGCGCCGCGCTGGAAACGGCCGGACTCATGCGCGGCGCCTCAGCACGGTGAGCGAATCGATCTCGTCGAGACGCGCGAAGTCCGGATCCCGCACCGCGACTTCCTGCGCGAACCGTTCGGAACCGCAGCCGCCGCGCTGGCGCGAGTCGTGCAAGGCGACGATGCCGCCGGGCGCCACGTGGTCCTTCCAGGCAAGCCAATCGCCTTGCAACCCTTCGTAGCTGTGGTCGCCGTCGATGAAGATGAAATCCACCGGCAGGAACGGCTGCGCCGCGGGAAGTCGCGGCGCTTCTTCGCCGCGGCATTCGAGCCAGACGACGCGACCATTGCCGCAGCGCGCCACTTCGCGATGGGCGATGCGCCGCGCCCAGCCGTAGCCGCGGATGCCGAAAAACCGCCGCGGGAACGGATCCACGGCCAGCAGCACGCCGGCGGGAGCCATCGCTTCGCGGAACGCGCGGGTATTGACGCCGTGGTACACGCCGATTTCCGCCAGGCGCTTCCGGCCCTGCGCATGGCGCCGCAGGCAGGCGCGTTCCGCTTCGGTCGTCTGGGTCAGGGCCGGCGCCCATCCCAATCGATAGCGCAGATAATGAAGCGAGTTCAGCACGACAATTTCTCCGGCACCATCCACGATTTCGGCAGGGTGTCGCGCCCGAACCGCCGGCCGCGCAGCGCCCCCAGCTTTTCGGAACCGACGGCCACGGCGCGCCATCCCAAAGCTTCGCTCAGCCGCCGGTAGATCCGCAACGAGCGCGCCGGACCGGCCGCGGCCGATTCGGCCAACGCAAGCAAATCGGCAGCGGACGCCCGGTCCCCCGCGCGCGCCGCCGCGCGCGCCGCCGCGAACGTCCAGCGCACGAAATGCCTCGCCTCGGGCGCTTCCCGGGAAACGCCGGCGGCCTGCGCGCCGGCCCACAGGGCGCGGAAAAACCGGATCTGGTCCGGCGGCGCCAGCCAACGCCCCCCCTGCGTTTGCCGAGCGCCCGAATGCTGCCGGTGGTGGCTGACCGGCCGGTCCACGAACGCCAGCGGAACGCCCAGCGCGCCGGCGCGGGCGTCGTATTCCCAGTCCTGCGAATAGCGCAGATCGGACCACGGGCCGATGCGGTCGCACGTCTCGCGGCGATACAGCGGCGTGTGGGTGCACCACCAGCGGTCTACCAGCAGGCCGGGAAAGAGGCGCGGAATTTCCCGGCCCGTCCACTTGAAGGGATCCACCAGGATGCGGTCCTGCTCGTCCACCAGGCGCGTGATGCCGTAGGCGATGCCGCACTCCGGCCGCGCGCGCAGGGCGGCGATCTGCAAGGCGAACTTGTCCGGCAACAGCAGATCGTCGCTGTCGAGATACTGGATGAATTCGCCCCGGGCCGCCAGACGGCCGGCCTCGCGGGCCGGTCCCGGGCCGCGCGGCGGCAGATGGAGAACGCGGATGCGGTCGGGCGCGCGGGCGGCGAGTTCGTCGATCGTCCGCTCGGTGCCGTCGGTCGAGCCGTCGTCGCACAGCAGCACTTCCACGCGGGGATGGCGCTGGTCCAGGGCGCTCTGCACGGCGGCGGGCAGCCATTGCGCGCGATCGCGCACGGGGATCACGACGCTGACGAGATCGGGCACGCAGGAGTTCATGCCGCCCTCCCCATCCCGCGTCCGATCCGGTTTCCGATGAAGTACAGCCAGCGTTCCAACCAAAGCACGGCCAGCACGCGCAGCCAGGAGGCCGATATGCCGGCGGGCAGTTGGCGCTGGATTTCGCGGGCGCGGCCCACGCCCGGCCGCCACGGCAGCGGCGCCGGCGCGGCACCGGTCCGGGCTTGCCCCTTGGCGATCCGGAAGGCCCGGCCCAGAAAGGCCCACGTGCCGACGTCGCAGCGGTGCGCGACCACGGCCCGTTCGGCGTACGGCACGGGTTTGCGCTGCGGATTGGCCCGCAACGAAAATTCGCCGTCGCCGCCGGACTGAACCGGCAAAAACACGCCGAAGCGTTCGAACGCGGCGCGCGCGACGAGCATGTTGCCTCCCGGCAACCGGCCATCGCGCTCGATCGCGGCGCGGCGCACCTCCGCCGGCCGCGCCAGCGCCAACAACGCGCTGCCCAGCGTGGGCCGGGTCACCTCGTTCTCGATCCGGCCGCCCGCCAGCCAGAAATCCGCGGATTGCGCCGTTTGGACCAATTCCGCGATCCACTCCGGACAGGGCACCGTATCCGCATCCAGGAACAGCAGGTATTCGCCGGTGGCCGCGGCAATGCCGCGGTTCCGGGCCCGGTATGAAGAACGGATCGGTTCCCGGAGCCGTTCGACGGCAAACGCCTGCGCCGCTTCCCAGCTACCGTCCGTCGAGCCGTTGTCCACCACCAGGATCTGGGTCTTGTCCCGCGGATAGGTTTGCCGCTCCAGCGCGGCCAGCACGAGCGGCAAGCTGTCGACGTCGTTCCGGCAGGGAACGATCACCGACACCCGGGGCCATTCCGGCCGCGCGTTCATGCGCTGCCCGCCTCCCCGCGCAGGTTCCGGCCCGCCCAGCGCCGCCGCAGCGCATGCCAACCCGGCACCACCTGCCCCGGCAAGTCCACGGATTTCCAGGCCGGCGGCCAGGCGGCGACCGCCTGCAACAGCAGCCATTTTCTTTTCCACGGCGGGAGATCCGGGGCATAGCGCAGCGCATGCAGGAGCCGGCCGCAGCGCGCCGCCCGGCGCCAGCGAACGGGACCATTGCGGATGTCGGGATTGTCGCGCGTCATCCGGAAATAGCTCTCGACGATCCGTTCGCGCTGCCGGTCCCGCTGGGCCTCGTGCATGCGGCGGGAGCCCCAGAACGCATCGACCTTGAGCGCCGGCCGGCGCAGGATCATCCGCAGCCAGCATTCCGTGTCGGCATTGAAATAGTCGGCCGACCAGCCGCCGACCTCTTCGAACGCGGACCGGCGGAAAAAGGCGGCGGGCTGCAACACGACGGTCTGCTTGGACAGGAAGTTCTCGATCGAGAACGGACCGGTCCGCCAGCGGGCCAGTTCGCGGCCGGCGGCGTCGGTTTTGACGGCGTCGGCATAGACCAGCGCCACGTCGGGACGGCGCGCGAAAGCCGCCACGGCTTGCGCGAAGGCGCCGGGCAAATACGCGTCGTCGGAACTCTGGATGCCGCAGATTTCGCCGCGGACCCGGCGCATGCCCTTGTTCACGGCGTCCACGACGCCGTGGTCCGGTTCGGACGTCCAGCGCACCTCGGGCCGATCGGCAAACGATCGGAGCACATCGATGGTGCCGTCGGTGGACGCGCCGTCCACCACGACGACCTCGATCGGTCGGTAGTCCTGCGCCAGGCACGATTCGATCGTCTGGCGGATGAACGCGCCCTGGTTGAAGCTGGGCACGACGATGGACACGAGCGGACGCTCGGGCAATGGAGCAAGCGGAGGGAGCGTTTTCACGGTTTTGGCATCCGCTCGAGATCGGCCAACCAGGCTGCCACCAGCCCAAGTTCATCCGGCGGAAAAATATTTTCCGCTACCAGCGCGGCATAGCAGGCGCGCAAGTTCTCCGCGACGGCAGCTTCGCCCGGCGCCAAGGACAGTCCCGCGAGGATTTCCGCGATGCGGGCGTTCTGGAGGTAACCCGGCACTTCGTCTTCGAAATCGCGCCGGTAGTCGTGGGGATTGCGGTCCTGGACCACTTCCGGGGCATGGAAGACCACGCCCGCGCCCAGGGCCCACAGGCAGCGCTGGGCGACGAAACTCTTCCAGATGTCGCACATGCGGAACGAGCAGTGGCTGGGCACGTAGAGCAACGGATAGGCCGCGGGCCACCACCACGTGCTCTGGGTGTTGAACGGACACCACCGGCCCGGGCCCAGCGCGACCGGCGCGCGCGGTTCGAAATCGAACGGCCGGTCCTGGGTCAGCCGCCACACGGCGTCCACGTCGGGCGAGCCGTTCACCAGCCCCTGCTGGATCGGCGCGCGGACCGGCGCACCCGCCGGCGCGCACGGCGCGACGGGATCCGCGAGCCGCTCGAGCGGGAAACCGCGCGGCCAGATCCGCGGATCGTCCGTAAAATGGCGGTAGACGTTCGTCCAGCCGGCTCCGGAGACGGACCGGACGTCCGCCACCGTTTCGGCGCGCGGCGCCCAGGTCGCGAGCGGCGCGTTGTCGTCGTCGGTCTCGTAGATGCACGCAGCGCCGGCGCGGATGGCGTGGAGATAGCCGACGTTCTTGCGCGCGTAATGGCCCGTCGGCAGCGCTTCGGCGAGGGCGAAGCCGCTGGCGCGCTGGGTTTCCAGGCTCAGGAAATCGCAATCGGGCAGGTCGAACGCCGCCGGGCCTTTCTTGTCCCCCGCCACGACGAGGCGGCCGCCCGCGGCCGCGAGCCGCCGATGCAGTTCGCGCACCGCCGGCGTGGGCGCCTGGATCGTGGTGACGACGGCGAACAGCCCCGGCCGCGCGCTCATGTCCCGGCCTCCTCGCCGGCGATGCCGCATTCGCCGCGCACCGCGATCAGGCCTTCGCGGGCTTCGCCGCGGTAGCCGTTGCCGTAGAGATCCGTCTCGATGACGTCGAACGGCGCGGCGCCGTCCACGCGGTCGATCAAGCGCACGCCGGGCTCGAACACGAGCAGATCCAGCGAATAGGCGCCGGCCATCAGCGGCAGTTCCGGAATTTCCAGACGGACGGTTTCGCGGGCATGGCGCGGCGCCGATCCGAAGCCGCCGGCCATGGCGGTGTTGAAATGGAAGATCTTCTGGTCGAACACGGAACGGACGGTGAGGCCGACCACCGCGGAGGGGAAACGATCGAGGCCTTCCACGCGGACGTCCACCCGCAGCGGTTCGCCCGTTCGGGCCGACGACACGGGCAGACCCCGCTCGTCCACCAGCCGCGCGGCGCGCAACAGCAGCGGCGAATGCGCGAACAGCGGCTTGCGCTCGTGCAGGGCCACGAATCCCTGCTCGTCGCGCGCATGAACGCCTTCCGTGGAATGGATGTAGGCCTGGATGACCTCGTCGGTCGGCCCCAGCGCGGCCACTCGCCCCTGCCGGAGCATCAGCGCGCGGTGGCACAGGCTGCTCACCGCCGCCATGTTGTGGCTGACGAACAGCACGGTGCGGCCGCCGCCGGCGACGTCCTTCATCGCGCCCAGGCATTTGCGCTGGAACGCGACATCGCCCACGGCGAGCACCTCGTCGATCAGCAGGATCTCCGGGCGCAGATGCGCGGCCACGGCGAACGCCAGCCGCACCTGCATGCCGGAACTGTAGCGCTTGACGGGCGTATCCATGAATTTCTCGAGGCCCGCGAAGTCCACGATGCGGTCGTACTCTTCGCGGATCTCCCGCTGGCGCAGGCCCAACAGCGTGCCGTTGAGAAAGACGTTTTCGCGGCCGGTCAGTTCGGGATGGAACCCCGTGCCCACTTCCAGCAGCGAAGCGATGCGTCCGCGCAGGACGGCTTGGCCGGACGTGGGATCGGTGATGCCCGCCAGGATTTTCAGCAGCGTGCTCTTGCCCGCGCCGTTGGAACCGATGATGCCGAAGACCTCGCCCTCGGCCACGGCGAAGCCCACGTCGTCCAGGGCCTTCAGGACGGCTTCCGGTTCCGCCGCGCGTCCCGCCAGCCGCCGCGCGAGCGCGGTCCACCGGCCGCGATGCAGTTCGCCCAGCCGGAATTCCTTGCCGAGGCGCGCGACTTCGATGGCGGGCCGGGAGGTCATATGACGTCCGCCAACGTCCGTTCCACGCGCCGGAAAAACACCATGCCCGAAAGCAGCAGGAGCAGCGCCACGAGGAAGCCGCCGCCCAGCAGTCCCCACCCTTCCACCGGCTTGCCGAGCAGCGACCAGCGGAACCCTTCGATCACCCCCGTCATGGGATTCAGCTGCAGCAGCCAGCGGAACCGCTCCGGCAGCAGCCGGACCGCATAGACCACGGGCGTCGCGAACATGCCGATCTGGAGCAGGTACGGCACCAGGTGGTGGACGTCGCGATAGCGCACGGCCAGGGCGCACAGCCACAGCGAGAGCCCGCCGGCACAAACGACGGCCGGCACGAGAAACACCGGGAACAGCAGCATCTGCGGACCGAACGCCATGTCGGCGCGGTACCAGGCCATCATGCCGAACAAAACGACCATGGCCACGGCCAGATCGAGCAAGCCGGTGAACAGATAGGAAAACGGCAGGATCATGCGGGGAAAATAGACCTTGTTGATCATGTTGCCGCCGCCCAGCAGGCTGCCCGACGCGCTGGTGATCGTCGTGGCGAAATAGGTCCACGGCAGCAGGCCGGCGTAGAGAAAGACGGGATACGGCATGCCGTCCGACGGCAAGTCGGCCAGGCGGCCGAACACGACGCTGAAGACGACCATCTGCATCACGGGCTTGAGCACGGCCCAGCCGATGCCGATCATGCTCTGCTTGTAGCGCACCGTCAGGTTCCGCCAGGCCAGCGCTCCCAGCAGGTCGCGGTATTCCCACAGTTCGCCCAGCGCCAGATCCAACCAGCCGGTGCGGGGACGGCGGACGTATTCGCGCGCGGCGCGGTTCATGGCCGCGCTCCTTCCGGCGACGCGGCGACCGCCGAAGCCGGCCGGGTGCCGATCCACACGCCCGCCCACGCCGCGGCGATCAGGGCCAGCAGCGGGATGCGCAGCGGAAAGTCGATCAGGCCATGGAGGCCGAGGGCGACGAGGGCGAAGCCGAACGCCCGGCGTTCCAGATCCGCGAACTCCGGCATTTCGCGGGAGGAATCGGCGCGGGCGCCGCGCGCGGACGCCAACAGCCCCACGCCCGCGAGCAGCACCGCCAGGCCGGCCACGCCGTATTCCATCAGGAACTGCACCGGTTCGCAGTGGGCGTGCAAAATGGTCCGGCCGGCGAAGAGATCGGATTGGTAGTAGGGAAACACCGCGGCGAACGAACCCGGGCCGGTCCC
Source organism: Kiritimatiellia bacterium (assembly GCA_035450765.1). Classification (GTDB taxonomy): domain Bacteria; phylum Verrucomicrobiota; class Kiritimatiellia; order CAIQIC01; family Lenti-01; genus Lenti-01. The sequence continues at coordinate 7,883 of DAOTNL010000020.1, forward strand.
CCAGACGGGCCGCTCCCGCCAGGCGGCCAGGGCATTTTTCGCCATGCCGGAGCGGTAGGCCCACTCCTTGGCGACGATGCCGAGTTGCGGCCATTCCGCCCAAAAGGCGCGCACGGCGAACGCCGCCGCGACGGCAACGGCGATACCGGCCAGGACCTTGGCCGGAGCCCTGGACGGAACGCCGGCGAACGGATATTGGCGCACGATCCTCGCGGCCAGTCCCGCGTGCGCGGCGACCAGCAGGGCCAGCACGGCCACGCCGGCCCGCGAGCGGCTCGCCACCACCGCGGCGCCCATCAGCAGCGCGACCAGCAGATAGATTCCCGCCGGGCTCGAAGCCCGGCCGTCCTGCACCGCGCGGAAACGCGCGCGCGAAGCCATGACCAGCACCACCGGCAACAGCAAATTGGTGAATACCGCGAAATGGTTCTCGTTGACGAAGATTCCGGTGTACGCGCGGATCCGCGGCGCGTCCGGCTCCATCCGCTGGACCAGCACGACCAGCGCCAACGCCGCGCCGGCCGCCAGCGCGGCGCCCTGCAGCCAGCCGATCTGCGATTTCGGCAACCGGTAGCCCAGCGCGAACGCCGCGAACGCCGCGACGGCCACGCCCAGCGCGGCCCACGTGCCCTCGGGATCGGCCGTGCCCGGCAACCACGCGACGTGCGCGCGCGGCAACAGCCCCACGCCCTCCCGCCAAACGTGCGTGGGATTCCAGGCATAGAGCCCGATCAAGCCCAGCAGCAACGCGCCGCCGAACCAGATGCGCGGCGGCAGTCGCCGGCAAGCCAGCAACCCGATGCCGGCCAGCACGGGCAAGCGCGCCGCATTCCAGGCGGCCGGGATCGGCCACGGCCACGCGGCGGCGGCGAAAAGCAGCAGGAGCAGCAGCGGCAAAACTGGCAAACGGCGGAGCATCATCCGCGGCGGGAGGGGGCAGCTTCGCCGGCCGGGGTTTGGTACTGCCGATAGGCATAGCCGCCGTAGCGCCGATAGTAGTAGTAATTGGCCACCGACTTCAGGTTGACGCCGTTCATGATGGCGCCCCAGCAGGGCGTCCCGCTGGACCGCAGCTTGAGAACCGCGTGGCCGGCGCCCAGGCTGTGCGTGACGCCGTAGCGGACCACGAACAAAACGCCATCCATGTTGGGCAGCAGCACGAGCGCATCGCTCACGCCGAGCACGGGCGGAGCGTCGACGACGACGTGCGCATAGGCGTTCCGGGCCTCGTTCAGGAAATCGACGAACGACGGCCGCCCCAGCAGTTCGGCCGGATGCGAAGGGATGCGGCCCGAAGGCAGCAGGTCCAGTTGCGGCACCCCGGTCGCGGCCAACGCGTCCCGCCAGCCGACTTCGCCGCCCAGCACTTCGGCCAAGCCGCGGGACGAAGCCGGCAATTCGAAAATCTTCGACAGGGCCGGCCGGCGCAGATCGGCGCCGACCAGCAGGGTCCGCCGGCCGTCCTGGGCCAAGCTGATGGCCAGGTTCGTCGAAACCAGCGACTTGCCCTCTCCTGGACCGGCGCTGCTGACCATGAGAACCGGCGACCGCAAAACGTCGCCTTTCATGAGCAGGCTGGCGCGCAGGGTGCGGAAGGCCTCGGCCACTTCGCCGCTTTGCTTGAGATGGGAAACGAGCCCGCGATCGCGGATGGATTTTTCGGAAATGAGCGGCACGGTCGCCATCACCGGCAGGCCCAGCAGCCGTTCGACCTCCTCGTTGCGGCGGAAGCGATGGTCGGCGTAGTAGAAGAGGAAGATCGCTCCCAGGCCGAGCAGCAGGCCGAAAGCGACGCCGCGGACCATGGCCTGGCCCGGCCGCGGGCGAAACGGCACCTTGGCGGGGCGGGCTTCCTCGGCCAGCCGGATGATGTCCACCGGCTGCGACTCCGTGATGCTGGCTTCCTTCATGCGGGCAATGACGGCCTGGTGGATTTCCTTGTCGGCCTCGATGTTGCGCTTGAGTTCGTTGTAGCGGACCAGCTTGCGATCCAGCTCGAAGGACACTTTTTCCTGCTCCTGCAGCGCGGCGTGGAGATTCTTTTCGCGTTCGGCCAGCATTTCGAAGCGGCTTTTCAGGGCGAAAATGGCGTCGGCGCAGTTCTGTTCGAACTGTTTCTGGAGCTTGTCCTCGAGTTCGAGGGCCTGCTGGAGATCGGGATGCTGGGCGCGGTAGCGCTGCTGCAGCACGGCCCGTTCGCGGCGCTGGTCCTGCAGCCGCTGGAGCGCGGTTTGCGCCGCCACGTCGTTGAGCAGCGGCGCGATCTTGGAGATTTCCACGCCCGCGTCGATCTGCGCCTGCACGGATCGCCAGAGGGTTTCGGCCTGGATGCGTTCCGTCTGGGCCGCGGTCAGGGCGGCATTGAGCGCCTTGAGCTTTTCGATGACGATGTTCTGGTCTTCTTCCAGCGAAACCGAACCGGTGGACTCGCGGTATTCCTGGAGTTCCAGCAGGCCCTTTTCCAGCTTCTCGCGGTATTCCTCCGAGCGCGCCCGCAGCCATTCGACGGCTTCCATGGAGGTATTCATGCGCATTTCCAGATCCTGCTGGATATAGGCGCGGGCCAGCGCGTTGGCCAGGTCGCTGGCGAGCTGCGGATCGGGATGTTCCACGGCGAGGTTGATCATCCGGCTTTTTTCGACCGGCGTGATGGTGACCCACTGGCGGGCGATCTCCGATTTCTCCTCGAGCGTTCGGCCGGGCAAGAAATCCGCGCGGGCGGCCAAGCCGCTTTGTTCCAGCGCCGCCGCCATCATCTTGCGGCTGTGGAGGGCGTTGATGTGCGTGTTGAAGTATTCCAGGTTGCGGGTGTTGTAGGCCAGGATGTCCTGGTAGTTGAGGATCTTGGGGATCTGCGCCTCGACCAGCAGCGAGGCCGTGCTGCGGTAATAGGGGGTCTGGCGCCGGGCCTGGAGGAAGAAGAACAGGAACACGGCGGCAAAGATGAGCAGCCCGAGCCAGGCGCGTTCCATGACGATGGCCACGGCTTCCCGCCAATCGGGGAACTTCGAGAGGCCGGAATCGACCGGCTCGGTTTCGCCTGCGATAAATGGAGTTGGGTTCATCGGCTTTTCCGCCCGGCGATTGTCAGAAGAACACCTGCGGGACCATGATGACGTCGTTGGGTTCCAGCGGCACGTCCGGTTGCTTGCTTTTGCCGCCCAGCAGATCCGACACGCGGATTTTCAGCGTCGTCTGGCCCCCGTCCGGCAAGCGGCGGACGAGGCTGACGCGGTCGGGGCTGGCCAGATCGGTGAAGCCCCCCGCCCCGGCGATCGCCTGCAGCAGCGTCATCTTCTCGCCGAACGGCAGCGGATAGACGCCGGGTTTCTTCACTTCGCCCAGCACCACGATCTGCGAACCCTGGGTCGCCGCCAACTTGACGATAACGCGCGGATTGACGAGGTAATCCTTGGCCAGCCGGCGCGTGATGTCCGCTTCGGCGGCTTCGACCGTTTGCCCGGCCAGCGGGACCACGCCGATCAGCGAATGGCGGATTTCGCCGGCGGCGCCGAGCTTGAACCGGCCGGACAGTTCCGGCTCGCGGTAGACCTCGACGTCGATTTCGTCGCCCGCCTGCAGGACATGGGAGCCGTTGGCCGGCTCGGCGGCCGGCGCGGGCACGGCGCCGTCCGCGCGGACGGCGGCGGGAGGAGGGGTTTCCGCCGGCTCCGCGGCCGGCGGGCGGGACGCCGCTTGTTTTGCTTCTTGGCGGCGCTGCGCTTTTTCTTCGGCGGCGGCTTTCTTTTTTTCCGCGGCGGCGGCGTGGGCGGCTTGCTTGCGGGCGGTTTTCGTTTCGGCCTTGGCGGGGGCGACCGGCGCAGCGTCCGCGGCCTCCGCATCCCACCGGTAGGAACCGTCGTCCAAAAACCCGCCGGGCGGCAGGGGCATGAAATCGTCGCCCGCGCATCCGGCCAACGCCCCGGCCAGCAAAATGCCGGCCAGCGCACCCCGGCCCCAGACTTTGGTCAAAAACCGCGCCATGACTTGTTTATAGCACCGGCGCGCCGAAAAGGAAACGCCGGAAATCCGAGTTCCGCTCAATAGTTCCAGCTGGCGCGCAAGGTCCAGCGGCCGGTTTCGTAGGTCGTGGCGTCCTGGTTCTCGGCGGTGCCGTCCACGTCGCCGTCGCGGCGCATGTACGAATAGGCCCCGCCGATGGAGAAGCGCTGGCGCGTCCACCAGTCCAGGCCCACGGAAAACCCCCAATAGCGGTCGGTGCGGCCGTCGTAGGCCCGGCCGCCGTCGGCGTCCGCGGAGAGGCCGGCGTAGTCGATTTGCCCGAAGGTGGCGGAAGCGTTGCCGCGCAGGCGTTCGGTGAAGAGCCGCCGCGAGGCGCCCAGCACGACGTTCTGGTCGATCGTGTCGATGCCGGATTCGTCAACGGCGGGCCGGACGTCGGCGTTCAGGTCGGCGGTGAAGGTGGTGAACCCGAAGGGGGTGCTCTCGGCGCCGAGGGACGCGATCCAATGGGCATAGTCGTCGCGGCGCGCGTCGTCGTAGGTGCGCCACATGTAGCCGATCCGCCCGGTGGAGTTGAACTTGGGCGACTGCTTGCCGCGCACGCCCAGCGACAGGTCGAAGAAATCGGCGGCGAGCGCCGCGCCGGTCGCTTCGTCCTGCGGATCGTCGCGGCCAAGTCCGCCCTGGACGAACACCTGGCTCTTGGGCGTGGCGCGGTGGTAGAGGCGGCCCGCGCCGTAGAGGCGGTTGTAGTCGGCGTAGTCGTTGGCCTCGAATTCGTGCATTTCGCCCCGGCCCTGCAGGCCCCAGCTGGTCTTGCCCGAAAGGCGGTGCTCGAAGCCGAGGTCGGCCAGGTAATCCTGCTTGCCGACCCGCGCGCCGAGGACGGTATCGACCTCTTCCATGCGGCGATAGCCGGCCTGGCCCATGATCTGGCTCTTGCCCGTCCGATAGACCGCGCCCAGCCGCAGCATGTGGCTGGGCCGGTCGTCCACGTCGCGCTCGCTTTCGTAGACCGGCAGGCTCAGGCCGTAGTCCGCATAGAGGTGGTTGCCCGCCGGCCGGCCCCAGATGGCCAGCAGTCCGGGCACCAGCGCGATGGACGTGCCGGCGGTTTCGTTGGTCGGATCCAGGAAGACGTTGTCTTCGTGCGTGATCGCCAAGGTCACGCGCGGCAGCAGCGCGCCGGTCTTCGCCGGCACGTAGAAGGGATCGACGACCGCGCCCCCCTGGTCGAGATAGGCGGCCGCGTCCACGCCGCGCGTGAAGAAGCCGGAGGCGTAGGAGTCGCTGACCGCCCGGGCGACGGCGACGGCCAGATGCAGGGCGGCGGCGGCCGCAACAAAGAATCGCGCGCGGAACATTCTCATTGGTTGGAAATCTCGAGATAACGGAAGCCGCGAATCAGTTCGATTTCGCGTTCGTCGTAGGGTTTGCCGTCCTCCCGCAGGACGTTCTGCTGCCAAAGGTCGGGGGTTTCGGCCGACCGGAATTGCGGCTGCTGGATCTGCAGCTGGGTCTTGCCGGCCACGAGGCCGCGGTTGAACCAGCCCACCCGATTCGCGGCGAACACCGGCAGGACTTTTTCGAAATCGGCGCCGGCCTGGCGCAGCAGCCAGTCGGAACAGATGATCGGACGGTGGAAACGCTTCAGGAGCTGGATGCGCGCTTCGATGCCCGCCGCGCCTTCGAAGCTGTGGAAGGTGACCAGATCGGAGCGTTCGAGCTTGCGCGTCGCCATGGCGCTGCCGAAATCCCGCCAGGCGGGCACGGCCAGCGGCTGGGACGTTTCTTCGGCGCGCGCCCAGTTGAAGGTCTGGTCCAGCAGCGGCAGGGTCGCTTCCCCCAGGCCGGAGTTGCCGGCCGTGTTGTACAAATCCCAATACAGCACGCGCCCGTCGCGCTTGAATTGGCCCAGCACCGCCTTCACGTAGCGTTCGAGCTCGGGCCAGCGGGCGCGGTCGACGACGTCCGCCGCCGCGGGGCTCGGCACCCAGCGCGCGTTGTATTCGCCGGGCACCGGCGGCGGCTGTTCGCCGAGCGTCGGCGGTTGCCCCGCCAGGTTCAAATCGTCGAACAGCACCGGCACGACCCGCAACCCGTGCTTCGCGGCGAGTTCCAGCAGCCGGTCCACCCGGGCGAGGAAGCCGTCCGGATCCGCCTGCCAGACCGCGAACTGGAGCTGCACGCGGATGCAGGTGTAGCCGACGTCCTGGGCCCAGCCGAGTTCTTCGTCGATCGCGTCGGCATCGAACGTGTCGGCCTGCCACATTTCCACGGAGTTGACCGCGGTGCGCGGCACGTAGTTGACGCCTTTGACGGGGCCGATGCTTTCATACCACTGCCAGATGCGCGGTTCCTCCCAGCGGCCGCCCGGTTCGCCGGCGCCGGGGCGCGGCAGGCGGGCCGGCAACGTTCCCGCCACCGCGGGCCGGATCGACGGGCTGGCGTCGGTCACCAGCGCGCCCGCGTCCACGGCCGCGATCGGCTCGGTCAGGCCGAGATATTGGCCCAATCCGGCGCGATCGAATTCCCGGGTGCGGTGGACGAACGGTTCCAGGTCGCCGAAAAAGGCCGCGCACAGCTCGAACTGGAAGAGCGCCGCGTTGGCGTCGAGGTTTTCGTCTTCGGCGCCCGTGCCGGCGAAACGGGCCGCCGCGCCGGCCGCCAAGGCGACGGGATCGCCGCCGTTGGGCACGAGGGTCAGTTCGCCGGCTTCGCTCCAGACGTGCCAGGCGTCCTGGCCGTCCTCCGCCACCGCGAAAATGCCGCCCGAAGACAAGACCGCGCCGGCCGGTGTCTCGATGCGGACGTCCATGGTCGGCAGCGCTTCGCCGGCGTTGACGAGCAAGCGGCCTTGGAACAGCTTGAAATGGATGCGGCGGATCAGATCGTCTTCGGACTGCGGCAAGCCGTCGGCGGCGTGGCGCAACTGGCGGATTTCGAACTTCGTGTCCGGCGCCACGCACACGATGGCTCCCGGCGAGCACGCCAGGCACAGGCGGCCATCCTTGCCCGTCTGCACGATTGCTCCCTCGCCCATCGCGGCGCCTTCGAACAAATCCTTCAGGTCGGTTTTGCCTTCATGGACCGGACCGGACAACACGCGGACCTGCGCCTGGCCGGTCATGGCCGCCACGACCGACTCGCCCGTCGGCCGCGCGCCTTGCGCCCCGCCGGCCCAAACCAACGCCGCCCCGACCGCCGCCCGCCGGACAATCCGAAAAACGATGTTTGTTTTGTTCATGGCTTGTACTACCTTTTCCATCCGGAAACCGCGACCGTCATGCCCGAAACCCCGGAAATCATCGCCGCCCTGCTCCGGCAGCGCACGGCCGTCACCTTCCGCGCCGGCGGGCCCAGCATGCATCCCACCATTCGCGACGGCGAACTCGCGGCCATCCGTCCGCGGCCACCGGGCGCCATCCCTTGCGGAAGCGTTGTACTCTATCAAATCCACGGACGTCTTGTCTTGCATCGTTATACTTTTAACGAAAAACGAACAAATCGGCTTTTCGTTGTCGGCGATGCCGCCGTGGACGGCGGCGACTGGATTCCGGAAGCCGACGTGCTCGGTGTCGCCGCCAGCGTCTGCCGCAACGGAAAAAACGTCCGGCTGGACACCGCCGGCCGCCGGCTGGCGGGCCTGCTGCGATTCGCCTTGCGCCCGCTGCGCCGCGCGCTTTGGAATTTCCGCCAGACGCATCACGCGCAAACTCCCGCCCGCGGAGATTCCTGAACTTCGGCCAACGCCCGCGCGGCCTGCGGCGTTTTCGGAAAACGGAACCGCGCGATCTCGACTTCGCGGGTCAGCCGGTCCAGACCGTCCAAAATGCCCTGCGACCACGTCTCTTCGAACCACGGCACCGCCGCCACGTCGAGCAAGGCCAGCCGCGCTTGCGCGGCCGGCAGGACGTCCCGGCGGCATTCCGCGGCCTTGTCCAGGAAATGGATGCCGGCCAAGGGAACTTCCGCCGCTTCGGCGTAGCGTCCCGACCCATGCCACGGCGTGCCGGCCACGCGCCATTCCCCGGCGCGCGGGAACACGACGACGCGGTCGTCGTTCAGGATGCGCCAGCCCGCGTCCCGCAACAGCGCCGAAATCGTGGACTTGCCCGCCCCGCTGCGGCCCGTGAACACCCAGCCCCGCCCGTCCTTCACCGCCACCGCCGCGTGCAACAGCGCGCCGCCGATGCGCGCCAGCAGGCCCCAGGTCAAAGCTTGGTCCAGCGGATAGCGCAGCGGCGCCTCGCAGACGCCGTCCGCCCAGGCGGAAGCCGGCAGCGTGACTTCCGCGCGCGACAAATCGCGCGCGACGCGGCAGGACCGCTGCGCGGACGCGGGCGCCCGCAAACCGACGTGGAAAACCAATTCCGCACCAGCCCCCCAGACCGCCCAATGGTCCCCCGCCCGCCACAGCGGCTCGCCCGTCGGCGGCACAACCGCGCCGCGCACGACGTCCACCGGCATTTCCGCCAACGGGGCTGCGCCGGCCGGCGCGGAAAAAAATCCCGCGTAGGCCGGATCGGCGTAGCGCACCGCGCCACGCTCCGCCGTCCGCAGCGCGAACCGCAGCGGACCGACGTCCAGATGGACGGCGCGGATCAAGAACCTCCCTCGAACGCCGTGACGGGCGGACCGACGCAACCGCTGTCCGTTTCCAGTTTGCACCCTTCCGACAGGGTTTCGGCCAAGGCCAAATCCACCCGCTTGATTTCGGGCTTCTCGTATGGCCGGCGCACGGTCAAGTCCTCGCGCGCGGGCGGTTGATGATCAACGGTCGGATTCATGGTCCATCTCCATCGCGGCGCCGAAGCGCAGCGCCGTGGTTCTTTTCATGTAGTCGGATTCCAATTCGTCGTCGCCGGTTTCGAGCCGGTTGAACGCCGGACAATGCGCGCAGGCTCCGCGCAGATCGCCCGCGAAACTGGTGTCGGTCCGCGCGCGCTTCCGGTCCTGGATGGCGCCGATTTCGCCGTTCCAGACGTCCCGGAACGCGCGGCCGGCGGCTTCGCAGCGGGCATGCCCCGCCAGCAGGCACGGCGAAAGCCCGCCGAAGGGATCGGCATGGAACGCGGACCGGCCCGCGGCACAGGCATACAGCCGGTCGCCGGCCGGCTGAGCGGCGGTTTTTTCGATTTTTTCGCGCCACGTGGCGCGCCGTTCCGCCGTCGCCAGATCCGCCCGCACGGCTTCTTCGGGCGCGACGCGCAGCGCCAGCGGCGCGCGCGCGCCGTCCAGGCACGGGAAGATCGCCGCATCGTGGCGAAACGCCGCGCCGACGGCGGCGGCCTGCCGTTCCAGCTCCTCCCGCTCGGCGAGATTGGGCTTCATCAGCACCGTTTTCAGCGCGACGCGCACGCCGGCCGCCTGCAGGCGGCGGATGCCGGCCCAGGCCCGCGCGTGCGAGCCCGGCACGCCGGTGATCGCGTCGTGCGTTTCCGGCGTCGCGCCGTAGAGGCTGATTTCCACCTTGCGCGGCGGGCACTCGCGGAACAGCGCCGCGATGTCGTCCGCGACAAGCGTGCCGTTGGTGAAGACCGTCACGACCAGGCCCAGTTCGCGGGCGTGGCGATAGATTTCCGGGAAATCGGGCCGCAGCAGCGGCTCGCCGCCGGTCAGCGTCAGGTACAGACAGCCGGCATCGGCCCATTCCGACAGCGCGGCTTGCACGGCCGCCGCGTCCAGTTCGCGGTCTTGGAGCCGCCATTGCGCCGCCTGGTCGCCCAAGTAGCAATGGATGCAGCGCAAATTGCAGCGGCGCGTCAGCTCCAGCGTGGCGGCGATGGGCGTCCGCGTCCGCGCGGCGCGCGCGCGGAAGGCTTCGGTCCATTCCCGGGTCGCGTTCTGGACGGCGCCGGTCATCCCGCCACCTCCAGCAACCGCTGCGCCACGAGCTTGTCCGCGAATTCGCGGCAATCGGCGCGCGCCGCGTCCGGCGCCACGGCGAATTCCGCCGCGACCGCCGCGGCCGTCTCTTCCAGCGTCTGGCCCTTCGCCAGGCCGGTCCAGATGAATTCGCCGGTCGCGTTGACCGGAAACACGCAGCCTTCGCGGGCCACCGCGCCCAGCACCGGCACCAGCAAGCGATCCTCGCCGATCCGGCGCAGCACCACCTTGCCTATCATCCGATATCTGGTTTGGACGTTGCGTTCCATCTTCACTTCCGCACGGCCTTGACGCCGATATACACCCGTTCCGCCCACGGGCGGTTCACCCGCGTGCGCACGGTTTCCATTACGCCGTCCGGATCCGGTGCGACGCCCAGCGTCTGGAGATCCGCCGGATCCAGCTCCCATTGCTCCAAATTCTCCGAAATGGACAAAACATACTGGATGTCCGCGCGGCGGACGCGCCGCTTCCAGCGCAGCACGACGCCGGACTCGCTTTCCGCGCGGGCGGCGATCTCGGCGGTGCCCGGCAAGGGGAAGCCGAATTCAGGCAGCTCGGCCAGGACCTGGTCTTCTCCGGCCAGCGCGTAGTCGGCGAAATTTTCCGCCGTGGCGCCGCTGGCGGACGCGTTGGCCAGATCAACGGGCGCGAACCGTTCCCAGCGCCATTGGGCGAAGGATTCGGCGGCGGCGGCGGCGCCCGCGTTGCCGGCGATGCGCTGCGCGGGATCGCCGAACAGGTTGTAGATGGCGAACGTGTCCTTCGTCGAGAACTCGGCGGCCAGCGAACGCCGGGCGCGGAGAATCGCGAGCCCCAAGGTGCCGGCACCATCCTGCGCCACGGCGCGATAGAAGGCCTCGCCCAGCTCCGTGGCCGGCGCGTTGCGGGACATGCCCGACGCGCTCCAGACCGCCGCGGCTCCGCCGCCGGCGCGCCGCAGCAGCAGTTCGCTGAGGCTCTGCACTCCCGGCGCCTCGTAGCGGCCGACCAGGCAGCTCAGCGCCACGAACGTGGGCGGCCGGGTCGCGTTGGACATCCGGGACACGTCCGTCGCCGTCAGCAGCTTCGTGCTCAGGGAGCCGATCGTCGTGGCGTTGCCGTGGCCGGTGTAGTGGATGAACCCGGCGCCGTTGCGGAACCAGTTCGAGACGGCGCCGCGCGCCGCGGCGATCGTCATGGAATCCAGATCGATCTGCTGCGCCACCGGATGCGTCTCGGTGGCCTGCTGGGCCAGTTGCTGGTTGGAAGCGCGGAAGTCGCCCGCGGCGGGATCCGCCTTGTCGGACGACAGCACGATCTGGTTCTGCCACGCCTGCCCGAAACTGAGTTCGCTGGCCTTGATCTTGGCGATCATGCCGGCGAGTTCCGCGGCGGTCAGCGCCGGCAGGCGGCCGATGGCCACGTCCGCCAGTTCGTCGCCGTCGAGATCCGCCAGCAACCCGTCGGCCGCGAACAGCCCGTCCATGGTTTGCAGCAGCATGGGCGGCACGTGGTTGACCTCGTTGCTCAGCGCGCCGAGATAATCGTAGTGCCCATTCCCGGCCAGCACCACCATCCAAGGCGCTTCCGCCCAGGTCTCGGTCGCATAGGCCAGCAAAGCCGGAATTGCCTCGGGCGTGGACAGGCCGCCCGCCATCCAATCGCAGAGGTCCTCGTAGGTCGCCACGCCGACGCGCAGGCCTTGGCCGGCGCGGTAGTCCGCCAATTCCTGCGCCGCGGCCGCCAAGGCGCGCGAGGAAATCACCAGATAGTCGATCCGGTTGGTCGCGGCCAGGAACCACGGCGCGGCGTTGACCGCCTCCGGCGCCAGCATCGGGATGCCGTCGGTTTCCGCGACCGCGAAGCGCTCGTTCTCGCCGACCGCCGCCCACGCCTTGGCGGGCAGCGCCCCGGTCTCGTCGGCAATCCACGTCGGATGCCCCGCTTCGTCCAGGGCCAGGGCCAGCGGTTCGGCGAACGCGGCGGCGGAAACGGCCGCCGCGGCGCCCGCGCGGAAGTCCACCGCGCCGGCCGCGGGCGCCAGTTCGCGCTCGAACGCGGCCTCGATCCAATCCACCGTGAAGTAGCTGTGGCTGCGGCCTTCCTGCAGCACGCCCTTCACCGCCAGTTCATTCACGCCGTTCGCGACCGCGGCCAGCGGAATCGCCACTTCGGCTTCGACCGCGTCCTGCCCGTCGAAGAAGACGGTCGCCACCGGCGCGCCGTTGAAGCGGATTTCCGCCAGGTGGTCCGGCTCGTTGGTGGTGCTCGACCAGCCCATCAGCCGGATTTTCAGGACCACGTCGCCGGCGCGGCCGGTCAGGTCCAGCGGGAAGCTGCGCAGCGAGGTCGCGTTGGTCGCGCCGCTGATGACGTAGTCCCAATAATAGAAGTCGTCGGGCTTGACCAGCGCGCTGTCGAAGGGATAGCGATCCTGCTCGAAACGGACCTGCACCGGGAAAACGCTGGCGCCGGACGCCGCGCCGGGCGCGCGTCGCGGCATCGCCGCGCCGGTTTCCCGCGAAATCAGACAGGCGTTGTCGCGGGCATACCAGTTGTCCGTCGCCGGACCGTAGAAGACCAACCGGTCGCGCGCCGCGTCGAAGATCGTCGGCACCGCGGCGCCTTGCGCCGAAACGGCCAGTTCGTCCGCCGCGGCCAGCGCCCGGACGTCGGCCAGCGCCAGCCCCATGCCGTCGGCGATGGCCGGCAAGCCGACCGCGTAGATGCCCGCGTCGCGGAACGACACTTTCAGCACGCTCGAAGGCCCGGCCAACTTCGTCGCGGCCTGCTTGACCGGCGCGGCGGTCTTGGCCGCCCGCACTTCCGCCCGGGCCGCCTTCGCCGCCGCGGGCGGCTCGCCGAAGCGGATTTCCTGCGTGCCGGCGTCGAGCACCTGGCCCGAGATTTCCACTTCCTCCAGCCGGTACGTTCCGGTTCCGCCGGCCGTCGCTTCCGGATCCGCCAAAGCATAGATGGACCCGGACGGCACGAACGCCGACGGCACGAGCACGTCGTTCAGCCGCGTTTCCTCCCCCGTTTCCGGATCGACGCGGTAGACGAAGAAACC